>JBJKPT010000478.1:0-3091 GCA_046706045.1 Desulfobacterales bacterium | reverse complement strand
TGGCCTTCGTCTCTTAGAGCTTGGGCGACTTCCGTTCGCAAGCACTGGTCAAGGTAAAGACCGAGACGTTCAGGCATGAGCTTCAACTATCTCAGTATGTTCAACCGTAGCGCTCGCATAGAGCAAGGCCGCTTGTATATCTTCTCTACTCAGTTCGGGATAGCCTCTGATAATGACATCCCAAGATTCACCGGCAGCGATCTGATCCAGAATCACCGAGATTGGAATACGGGTGCCTTTAATCACTGGTTTGCCGTTACACACCTTTGGATTGAGTACAATTCGGTCAATATAAGACATCGCTTTCCTCGCTGTCGCAACTTATTCCGCATCTATAATTATTTCATGAAATTATAGCAACATCGGGCATCTGTCAATTCTTCAAGGACAAATGACAAATGACGCCGCGTCAGCGGTCGACCCATGATCAGTGACACCGCGATGGCGGTAAAATGACGCCGCGAAGCGGTCTGTGACATCCGTGTAATCTGCGCCCGAGAGATTTCTTTTTTTGCCACGGATTTCTTCGAATGACCCCGAACACGGCTCCGCCCGGTCGATTCCAAGGCCGAATTGGAACCAACTACCCGAATTTATTTATAAAAAATTTTCTACCGGCACGCACCCGCTACCAGAACCGCACCAGCTTCTCCCTTGGAATCCCCGTATCGCGCACGATCGCATCGATGCTCCTCGCGTCGGCATCGAACAACAAGACGGCATCGATGTCTCGATGGTCGCAGTCCGTGAGGGGATGGGTGTCGACCCAGTGGCCGAGGACCCGGATGGGAAGCCCTTCGATGCGGACAATCTCTTCGATGAATTCATGCACGATGCCCGGGCCGATAAAAACGATGTTGCGGCGTTTCTGCTCGTGCAACCGGTGCAGCCGCACGACCAATTGCCCTTTCAACGACCGGAATTCCTTGAGCCTGGCCACAACGAAGCGCACCGCCAGCCGCGATTTGGTTTCAAGTCCGGACGGGGTCAGGGTATACACGTACCCCGCCTTGTTCGGGCTTTTCCGGAAATTGTCGACCTTGATCAGTCCCTTTTCCAGCAAGCGGCGGAGCACGTAGTTCACCTTTCCGAGACTGATGCCCGTGTGCGCGGCCAATTGGCGCTGGGTGATGGTCGCATCCCCCGCCAGGGCCTCAAGCACTTGAAAATCTTTCCCGGAATGGTGTGTGTCCATTTTGAGATGGCTTCAAGATAAAAATGCAAACAGGCCCACCCGGCGCCGGCGAATTGCCATCGGAATAAAAACAATTGCCCTTTTTGAGAGTCTTTTGCCGGGTTGCGGCGCGGGTTCTCCCGCCGGCGCCATCGCCCGAAAGGCGCCGGCGGACGCGCCCCGCCGTTGGACCAACCTCAGGGCCGTCTTATGCTACGATTGTTTTGCTGACGTTAAAATTGGAGCCGTTCAAACATGAACCTCCGGCATTATGCAAGATCTTCGGAGCGTGTCAACGGAAAAAGAATTCATCCCGGCGAGCGGGGGAGGGGAGGGGAGGCGTGACCCGTTTCCATCGGGATCGAAATCGCTATCGAAATCGGGATCGATTGGTGAGATCCGTCCAGCTTTTTCTTTCCCGAAGCCAGTTATCCCATGGCCCCCTTGATCACCATCATCACGCCGAGCACCACCAGCAGGAAGTGGACCGCGCGCTTGTACCCGGCTTCGTCGATCCGGTTGAACAGGGCGATACCGGCCAGAACGCCGCAGACGAGCGGCAACACGCACCAGCCGAAGTCCGCCATGACGGCCCGCGTCATCAGTCCGGAATAAAATTGAAGGCCGGCGGCCCCGATCCCCACAAGGGTGAAAAAGACGACGAGGGTCGACTTGACGGCATGTTTCTCCCACGGCTGCACCAAGACATAGATGATCACGGGCGGTCCGGCGGCGCCGATCCCGCCGCCGAGAAAACCGGCGCAGAGTCCCGCCGCGACGGCCCAGGCTTTTGAGAGCTCTTTCCCGGGTCTTCTCCGCAGCCGGGTGACGGCGGCCATCGCCAGGACCACCGCGCCGACCAGGAGTTCAAGCCACCGGGGCTCGATGCTTTTGAGGAAATGGACGCCGAGCGGAATGCCCGGAAGGGAGAACAAAAACAGGGGCAGCCATTTTTTGACCTCGGCGTGCCCGGCGAGCTGGATGAGGAGAATGCCGTTGACCGCCAGGGCAAGGAGCAAATTCAATGGAATGGCGATCTTGATGTCGATCAAAAGGGCCATGAGCGGAAGGCCGACCAGGATGACCCCGAACCCGGTCAATCCCTGGACCAGCCCTCCCAGAAAAGCGATGAGGCAAAGCAGCAGCGTCTCGAGCATCGATTCGGACCTCGCCCCCTTGCCCCGTCAATCCCCGGCAACCGGCAACGGTTTCCGCGAGGAGGTTTCGGCATGAATCGTCACCTTCTCCACCCGTGCCAGGTCGCCGGCGTAATAAAAGGATGCCGAGTAATAGAGGACCGCCGAGATCAGGGATGCCAGCGGCACGATGGTCAGGGCGGTGCGGATATCGTAGCGGTCGGAGAGCATGCCCACGAAGAGCGGTCCCATGGAACTGCCCAGAAGGTTTTGAAAGATCACGCAAAGGCTGTAGGAGGTCGCCCGCAGGCCGGGGTGCACGACATCCTGCGTTACGGCGATGGCCGCCGGTGAAAACGCCGCGGCGGTGATGCCGCCGAGCAGAATCACCCAGTATTGCGTCGTTCCTTCCAGCCGGTAGAACCCGACGAAAAAAAGCACCGCCGTCACGGCCGAGGTGATGGCGGGAAACAGCAGCCGGGCGCGCAGCGTTCGTTCCCGCCACCGGTCGGCCAGAAACCCGCCGAGGGGAAACCCGACGACGGCGAGCAGGATCACGAGGCTGCCTTTCACGGCGGCTATTTCCATGGACAGGTGCTCGACCCGGTTGAAATAGGTGGGCAGCCAGCTCAGGTAGGCCGCGGAGAGGAACGTGTTCCCGGCAAAGGCGACATAGGTGAGGATCAGCGAACGGGGGGCCGTGAACTGGCGAACGATCGCCGCGCGATCCATTTTCTTGCGCACGTTCTCCCCGCTCGCGGACCGCATGACCTGCTTGAGT
>JBJKPT010000477.1:0-6435 GCA_046706045.1 Desulfobacterales bacterium | reverse complement strand
TTGGCGATATCGCCGATCTTGCCCGGTGCGATCACCGCGTCGGCACCCCCGGCATGGATCTGGCAGTGAATCGGCAACGGCTGGCCCACCATCTGGCCGCTGGCCCGGCTTTCGGTCACGGCAAGCCCCACGACGTAGCCGACGGCATCGGTCATGGAATCGATGTATTTTTTCAGGTCCTTTTTGTGTGCCACGATCTCCCGGGAGATACCGCCTTCGATGCTCAGGTGCTCGGCCAGGGCCGCCTGCACATGGCGCGGTTCGGCAAAAGGGGCGTTTTCCAGGATCGCGGCGAATTCGGCGCTCTTGATGATGCCGTTGATGGGCCGCAGCATGCAGGAGAGCTTCTGATCCGATGCACGGCACCGGAGTTCCTTGACGATTTCCATGACCGCGGCCCGGGAAAACTCCCGCGGGGTCAGGGTGTATTCCGGAGGCAGGACCGTGCCGAAGATCGCCTCGCTTCGCCGCCGCACCCCGTCGTGGCCCTCGGTTTCGATGACCTGCCCCCAGGCATCGTCGAATTCGCCGCCGAGCCGATCGATCTCCTGCTTTACGTACTGTGCCACCTGTCGCAGGGTATCCGGCGTTTCGGGCACGGCGTTTTCCATGTTGACCACCTCGCCCCGGTCTTCGATGCGGCTCAAAAACGCGCCGTCGCCTTCTTCCTGGAGATGGGCGAGGGTGTCGTGATTGCAGCAGGCGAGCAGGATGTTCTCGGCCTTTAACGGGGTCTCGGCCCGGTCCGCCGACCCGCTGCCGGCGTGGCGTCCGCCTTCCAGGGTGTAGACCTTGTTTTGCATGATCTCGAGCAGTTCGGCCATGTAGCCGGCCCGCACCAGGGTCTTTAGCTCGTCGATGTAGATGATGGGGGCCGTGGCATGGGCCCCGAGGTAGACCCGCTTGTGGGCGGGCGTGTGCAGGGTCCCGGACTGGTAGGGATCGTGGCGAAATCCGCCTTTCATGTTTCGGGCGTCGGGCTCGGAAACCCGGACCATGAGGTCCCGGTCCTTGCGTGGATCGGAAACGACTTCGGGAATCAGATCATGAAACTGTTTCACGGCGTTTTTCCGGCCGGTCTGGCTCTCGCGCTGAATTTTTTCCTGGGCGCGCAGGTTGTTTTCCTGGATGAACATGAAAATGGCGCCGATTCCGGCAAGGCCAGCGATCAAAAAGGCCTGGGGGAAAAAAATGCCTGCGACGGCGCCGATCAGGGCCGCGGCCAAAAGCCCATTGCGGGCCCGCACCACGGTCCGGATCGGTCCGGCGAGGCTGAATTCCTCGATGTTCATCGCCGCGGTATCGATGTCGTGTTGAAGCTGTTGGATGCGCTTATCGATAAGCTCCGGATTTTCGTAGGCAAAACGGATGTGGTGACGATCTTTGCCCGGGTAGGCGACGATGGCGGCCTTGGGCCGGATGCAATCGCCGATCGATCCCTCGATCACCGAGGCGAACATCTCCGCCAGGAGGGATTTTCCGGTTCCCGGCCGGCCCACCATGAGGATATGGCCCCGGCTCTGGGCGATCTTGCGGATGGCGGACTTCGCCCGGTCTTGAAAAATCACCCGCTCGATGGGATCTTCCGGCACGGCGACCTCGCCGGTGTGCTCGAAAAAGGCGAGCCGCTCCCCGAGAAAGACCGGGTACTGCATCAATTCCCGGATCCACGTGTAGTCGTTTTCCCGGTAATCAGACATCGTCGCGGTACCCCCGGATCGCATCCAGAAGGTAGTATTTTCCGGCCTCGGACACGGCCGTGCGCTTGGCGATCTCCGTATAAAGCCGGGGCAGGTCGCGCCGGATGGATTCCAGGGCGCGCACTTCCTGGAGGATCGAGATGTCGGTCACCATCTTCTCTTCGTGGTCGTCGGTGCGGGCGATGTAATGAAAGGAGATGCCGAGTTGCATCTGGTTTAGGCTGTTTTTGACCACGTCGCGTTCGGTGCGGCTCAGGTTGTGGGCGTCGCAGATTTCCCGGAAAAGCTTGGGCAGTTCGGCCTGGGAATAGTCGACCTCCAGGGAATGGTTGTACATCAACCGCATGGGGACGGCTTTTCCCTGGATGCACCGGGTCATCGCTTCACGAAAATTCGGGTTCGTGCGGATCGACTGTTCCAGAAGCTGGAGATAACGGATGAGATGCACATCCCGCACCCAGAATGCCGGGGCATCGGGTTTTCCCAGCACGCAGGCGGCGGCCTTTCCGCCTTTGAAAAATTTGAACATCCGGAATCGGGCCCCGGGATCGAAGCCGGTGAAATCGAAACCGCTCAGCTCGAAAAGGCCTTCGGCGATGTGTGCCCGGCTGAGGCGCACCCGG
Source organism: Desulfobacterales bacterium (assembly GCA_046706045.1). Taxonomy (GTDB): domain Bacteria; phylum Desulfobacterota; class Desulfobacteria; order Desulfobacterales; family JBDRRP01; genus JBJKPT01. The sequence continues at coordinate 4,112 of JBJKPT010000477.1, read as the reverse complement.
ATCGGCTGACCGATGGCGCGGACCACGAAATCGATCTTTTCGGCCACCGTTCCCTGGAGGTTCAAGCCGGTTCGCGTGCCGCTCGGATCCTCGCAGATGCCGACCATATCGACGAACTGCGCCGCATCGAGCCGGGAAAGCCGTTGAAAGGCACTGTCGAAAATTCGGATCTGTTCTTGGACGGCGGCAAAATGCCGTTCCAGGTCCGGGGTATCCAAGGCGGGTTTTCTGCCGGCGAAGTCTGAAAAAAAAACGATGGGCGCCACCACCCGGTCCGCGACAAGGCGATGCAGCCGTTGGGGCAGGGCCCGACGGAGGGCCGCCCGATAGCGGTTGGTCCTGGGCGGCAGCGGATGCGCCTCGCAGCCCACGAGCCGCTTGTTCACTTCGATGGGGTTCGGATCGAGCAGGTAACGGCCAAGCGCGGAGATTTCATAAACTTTGATCGGACCGTCCCCGCTCTCCGGGGGCCGGTCCGCATCGGGTTCCGTCAGATACCGGCCGTCGCCGATAACCCAGATCGCCCTTTCGGGGGGCGATGCCTGCCTGGACGCTGACGCCATGGAATCCCTCAGATCGGCGTTGCTGGTCGTTCGGCCTCACGCCCGGAATCGGCGCGCCGCCTGGCGAAGTGGTCTCCTTCCACGGATGCACTCGTGGGGTGCGCGTTCAATGCGGCGGACGATTGGAACCGGAGGAATAGCTTCGGCTATTTCGAGGATTCCAATCGATCGGCCAACGCGGAAATCGCGCAAAAGGGCCATTCCGGGATGGACACCGAGTATTTTATGCCAAGGTATAGTGCGAGTCAATAGCGCAGTACCCCAACATCTTGTGGCGACCGCCGGCATGAACCCGCTGCAAGGGCCCTATCCGATTTTACCCAAAAAGGGAATGGCGGGCCGGGCATCCCATGGGCGCCGGCGCCGCGTTCCGGTCCGGTAACGCCATGGAGGCTACCGGGGTATTCGCGGCACGGGGTTTCCGATCCGCAGAAAAACCGCCCGCGCAAGGCGGCGCGCGCATCGCGTGCAAGCCCCGCTCAAGGCCGGTCTTGATCACGGCCGGTGGGGCCGCGGCATTCAGTGGACCGGGTTGCGGAACTTCGACGGGTATTGGCCCAGGTGGCTGATGAAAAATTCCGACAGCTTCACGCTGGTGTCGTGGGCGCTCAGACGATGGCGAACCACCATGGCCGCCTTCTTCAGGGAATTGAATTCCGTGGCCGTGGCCGCCGTGTAAGCCCCCATCATGTGCCCGACGACAATGGCGCCGATGGAAAGCTCGGGCAGCGGCACGTCTTCGGCGATGACGTCGATGCTGTCGCAGGTCGGCCCGGCCAGAACGCTCGGAAGCACGCTGCCATCATCGGAAAAAACTTCCAGCGGATAGCGCACGTGATCGAAGAGCTGTCCGCTGTACGATCCGTAGACCCCGTCATCGAGATAATACCAGTGCAAGCCGTCCCGGACCGCCTTTCCCATCACCGTGGAGACGGCGGTCACCGCCGGTGCGGAAAGAAACCGGCCCGGCTCCGCGATCACCCGCACATGGGCCGGCAACTGGGCCAGGGCCCGGCGAACAGGGGCGCAGTAGGCGGCGATATCGATGTCCCCGCCGTCGTAGGAGACCGGGAACCCGCCGCCGATGTCGAGCAGGCTCAGCGGCATGGCGCCGGAATCGTGGTGGCGGCGGATGAGCAGGTTGCAGGTCTCGATGGCCCGGACCTGCTGGCGCGTATCCGTGCACTGGGACCCCACGTGGAAAGAGAGTCCCTTGATGTGAATGCCGGTCTGGGCGGCAAGCGCGAGCAGATTGGGCACCTGGTCTGCGGCGCAACCGAATTTTTTGGAAAGATCCACCACGGCCGCCGCACTGCGGAAACTCACCCGCAACAGAATCCCCACCCGGTTCCGGTAGGGCAAAAATTTGAGCAGCTCGTCGGGGTTGTCCACCACAAAGGTCGTGCAGCCGTAGCGCAGGGCATCCCGGATGTCCCGGTCCCGCTTGATGGGATGGGTGTGGAGGGTCCGCCGGGCAAGGACCTTCAGTTGCCGCAACGCCTCGATCTCACCGCTGCTGGCGATATCGAATCCGGCCCCCGCCTCGTGGAGTACCGCCAAAAGCTCCGGATGGGGCAGGGCCTTGACCGCGTAATAGAGATCGACGCCGGGAAGCGCCCGGGAGAGGCTCTGGAACTGCCGCCGGAGCACGTCGCAGTCCATGACCAGAAGGGGCGCCCCGTGGGTTTTGACGAGTTCGGAAAATGCCTCACCTGCCGCTGTCGGGGAAATTTTAATGGAATTCATCTTCCGTTTTCCCCAGCGCTTCCAGCACATAATTCGGAAGCGCAAATGCCCCGTAATGGATGCCGGGATTGTAGTACCGGGTCCGGATGCCGCTTTCCGCGTATCGCTTCCGGAGCGTTGCAAGCGACGTTCGGCGCGGCGCGGGATCGTCCGTGGCCCAGGCAAAGACCATGCCCCCGCCTACGTAACTCGGCACGGCCGCCGTATAAAAATGCCAGTCGCCGAAGAGGGCCCGCAGGTGCCCGGCCGTCCGGGTCAACTCGTCGCGCTGGTGAAAGGGGACACCGTTCTGGGTGACGAGGATGCCGCCAGGATTCAGGCAACGCCTGCATGCCGCATAAAACGAATCGGAGAAAAGCACCTCGCCCGGACCAAAGGGATCGGTGCTGTCGGAAATGATCACATCGAACGTCTCGTCGGTCTCCCGGACGAAGTCCATGCCGTCGCCGATCAGGATCCGGGCCCGGGGATCGTCGAAGGCGCCGTCGGAGTGCCCCGGAAGGTAGGTGCGGCACATGTCGATCACCGCGGCATCGATCTCCACCTGGGTAATCCGGGCGATCGACCGATGCCGGCAGACTTCCCGCAACATGCCGCCGTCGCCGCCGCCCACGATCAGCGCCGAGGTGGCATTGCCGTGGGCCAAAATCGGTACGTGAGCCATCATCTCGTGATAGATGAACTCATCCTTTTCCGTGGTCTGCACGATGCCGTCCAAGGCCATGACACGGCCGAAGGCGGCGTTGCGGAAAATCAGCAGGTGCTGGTGCTCGGTCTTCACTTCGTGGAGCAGTTCGTCCACCCGGAATTCCTGGCCGTAGGCATCGTAGAGGGTTTCGGTGAAACTATGCATCGGTTACAATCCCCCGGCGGTTTTCATTGATCAGCATCTTTTTCGGATGAAAGGCCCGGGCCAATACCGAAATCGCTTCCTCGGGCCGGGAATTGCCGCACATGAATATATCGAAAGCGGCGAATTCGCGCTCCGGCCAGGTGTGAACACTGATGTGGGATTCGGCCAGAACCGCCACGCCGGAAATGCCGCCATTGGGCGTAAAATGGTGCAGATGGATGTGGAGCAAGGTGGCTGCCGCCTTCTCAACGCATTCGCGCATCGCGACCTCCACGTGTTCGAGGTCGTCCAAATGCGCCGCACCCCACAGATCGATGATCAGGTGGGTGCCGGCAAAGACCATGTTGTCGCGTTTGATGAAATGGTCCTGCGGGGTGTTGTCGCAGTGTCGGTTGTGGTGTTCGGGCCAGGCGTGAGGAACGCCGGCCGGGCTGAAAGGACGAACGACGTTGCGTTCGGCGAGAGCATGATCAGTCATCCATCCGCCCCCCTCTTTCCGGGTTTTTCCGATTTGGGTTTTAAGATCCCAGCGCCGGGTCCGGAAACTGCCGAAAGGGGCATTCGGGCGGCGCTGTTAGCCGGTAGACATAAGTCTCCTGTTCGTTGGCGTCCTAAAATGTTTGGGGGCCGTCTATTCCAACCGGACAAAAAGCGCAAGGGATTTTTTTGCGATCCCGCCATTTTTTTATCAAAAAAACCATCCCCCAAAAGTCCGGTGCAATAAAATGAACTTTAATGCACCCCGGCCCGCCCGGCAATGGCCAACCCGACCCGGACGGCGGGCGCGCTGCTTTTTCCCTTTGCCTTTTTGGAAACGATCCCATACACTGGTGATCGCAAACAATGTCAAGTTGCTGGGGGAGCCCGGAACCCGCCGGGCTGAGAGGGAGCGCGTTTCCGACCCCTGAAACCTGATGCAGTTCGTACTGCCGTAGGGAAGCAATGAAATG
>JBJKPT010000476.1:0-6294 GCA_046706045.1 Desulfobacterales bacterium | reverse complement strand
CGAAGAGGCGATTGCAATCGTAAAAGACATAGTTGATCGATTCCGGATCGTCGGGGTACTCGTCGGTGCCCTCGCCGACGTAGGATTTGATCATGTCGTGGAAGGTCTGGAAGACGTTTCGGACGATGACGGCGGGCCGGGCGGCCAGGGCCTCCAAAAATTCCGAATAGGGAATCGGGTTGCGCCGTCCGTGCCCGGGCAGCTCACGGTCAAAAAATTCCATCGTCGTCGAGGTTATTTCCTGCATGGATCCCGTCTTTCGTTTTCAGACCCGCCGTCAATGATGGCCGGTCCGGCATGGCTAGCCCAGAGCGGTCCGGGACAGTTTTCGGTCTTTCATGGTGTAGACGATGCGTTGCCACTCGATCGGCGGCGGGCCCGCTTCCGGCCGCGGGGCGGAGCCCGTGCCGACCACGAAGACCTTGCTCGCGGGTTTCGCGCCGGCCGCCGGCTCGCTGGTTTCCAGCTTGACGGGCGCGCCCCAGAGAAATTCGATGCCCATCAGGGTGTTGGCGATAAAATCCCGGATCAGGGGTTTGCCCTCGAACCGGTGGGTGAGATAAAGGACACCGTCAGCGCTTTTTCCCGGGTCGATCACGACCCTCGGTGGATGGTAGAGCAAATCGATCAGCATCTGCCGGTAGTCTTTGACCTTTCGGCTCTTGACGTAGTATTCCCAGACCATCCGCGACTTGTTCAGGCGGCGGCCCGCGACGAAGAGTTTGTACCGATCCATGAAATCCTGGTCGATGAAGTTGCTGATGAACGAGAAATCGGCGTAGTTTTCCCGAATGTGGAAGATGAAATTGCCCCCCTTGCCGGCGTGGGTGTCATAGTCCTTCCGCCGCCGGCTGTCGAGAACGTTCTGAAATTCGATGGAATAGCGGCCCTTGTCGGCGTATTCCTTCTGGTGGTAAAAAAGCCGCATCCCGAGGGCATAGGGGTTCAGGCCCACCCGGGGCATGGCCGTGACCCCGGCGTTGACCCGGGCAAAATCGGCCTCGTGCCCCTTAATGCGGTCGTCCTGAAGAAACAGGGTCTCGTGCCAGTAGGAGGCCCACCCCTCGTTCATGATTTTGGTCCGGATCTGGGGCTGGAAAAAAAGCGATGTCTGACGGATGATCTCGATCACCGACAGCATCCAGCGGTTTTCTTCTCGGGCGAGTTTCGCCGAGTGCTTCATCAGGTACTGCAACGGATCGATGCGGTTATCTTCCCTGGCCCTCTGGTACTTCTCGAAGAAGGCCGCGAATTCGGGATTGCGCCGGTCGATTTCCACGAAAAATTCCCTTTCGCCCAGGTCTCCGTGTTCGCTCATGCAGGTGTTGTAGCGCTCGATCTCCTTAATGTAGTCGCTGGTCTTGACCTTCTTTTCTTTCTGAAGAAACACGTCGAAATAGTAGTCGAGCCGGGGCGAACCGGTCCCGTTTCCGACCGGTTCACTGCGGTAGAGTTCGATGTGGTAACCGACGAGGTTGTCCATTCCCCGTGCGAATTCGATCACGTAATCGAGCCAGCGGCCCTTTTCGGCGCGCAGCCTGGCGATGGTTCGCTTGTCCGACAGCGCCCGGCCGGAAAAATCGTAGTTCCATGTGTGCCGAAAGAAGATGTTGTTCTGGAAAAAATCGATGTGGGCCAGGACGTGATAAAAGATCATCACGTTGAGCCAGTCCGGGTTGTTGTCGTTGTAAAAGGAAATCGCGGGCCGGGTGTTGATCACGGTTTCGTAAGGATTGTGGGGATAGAGTTCGTATTTTCCCTTTTCTTTCATCACCTCCACGTCGTGGACCCAGTAGTCGTAGAGGGTCGGGATCATCATCTTCGGAGACAGTTCCAGCAGGTCGCGGTTGGTGACGATGTATTCCAGGGTCTCGTCCTCGAACCGTAATCCGGCATCCCGGGCCCTGGCCTTGCAGCCTTCCATGATCTGCTTGGTATGCTGGTCGATCAATTCCATGGAGCGCCCTCTCGGTTATTCGGAAATCAGCGTGCGGATGCCTTCGATGATACGGCTCTCTTCGGAGCCTTCGGGCATGGCGTCGAGCCGGATCAAGCGCGCCCGTTCTTCGAGCAGCCGGGATTTTTTAAGGTAACGTTCCACTTCGGTGCCGTCCGGCGAGCCGCCCGGCCGCTGGACCACGGTGACGCCCACCCGGTTGGCGTAGGCGAGCATGCGTTTGATTTCCGGCACGGTCTGGCGGCCGTCGGTATCCCAGTCGTCGCCGTCGGTTCCGTGGAAGACGTAGATGTTGTAGTCCCGCTGAAGGTTTTCCTTTTCCACGATTTCGTTGACCAGGCGAAACGCCGATGCGATCTTGGTGCCGCCGGCCACCTTGGAATTGTAATAGGTGTAAAAATCCGGCACCTCCTTGGCCTCGGTGTCGTGCAGGATGAAACGGGTCTCCACCTGCCGCGCGTACTGGTAGAGAAGCCAACTGTAGATCATCACGTGCTGGCTGACGACCAGTTCGGTGGGTTTTCCGGTCATGGAACCCGAGTAATCCCGCAAAAAGAAGACCATGGCCTGGGACTCGTAGTCCATTTCCCGGGAGAGGATCCGGTACACCTTGTCCTGGGGGCCGATGACAAATCCCGTGGGGTCGATGTCGTTTACGTCCGGCACCCGGCCGAGCCCCATGTTGGTCTCCAGGATTTTTCGCAGGGTGGCCTTCTTATCCAGGACCTGGCCGAAACCGCGGTGCAGGTCGGTCAGATCGTAATTGTAGCGCGTGAGCGAGCGCTTCTTGCCCTTGTCCTTGAGGTTGGGCAGTTCGAATTGTTCGGTGAGAATCCGGCCGAGGTCATAGGCGCTCGACTCCATTTCATGGGATTCCTCGCTGCCTTCACCGGGCCCGGTTCCGGCATCGCCTTCCTGGCGCACCGGTTCTTCGCCGATCACTTCCCCTTCGCCGCCGTCGCCGGATCCACCGGATGCTTCTTCTTCTTCGGGGTTGAAATTGGCGTCGTGAAGCAGTTTTTCCTCCACGGTGGAGGGCACGATGACCACCTTCTCCTTACCCCCGCGGGTGGGTTTGATCATCCGGCCCATGCGGATCTTGCGGGGGAAGCCGTCCTTTTCCCGAAGGCGGTCCTTTTCCAGAAGCTCATCGATCGAGCGGATGCGGCTCGTGTAGCTCGCGTGGGGCGGGACTTCCTGTCCGAAGACCGCCATATCGGAAACCCCGTACGGGTTCCGGTCAAAGGCCGAGGTCATGGGGCTCCGCGGCGGCTTCGGTGCCGGCTCCGGCGCCCGGGGCGCCCGGACTTGCGCTTCGGCCATGGTCCGCTCGTCCGCCGCCGGCCGCCAGCCGCCCAATGGCAACGCGTGCCTTGGATCGGTTTCCATTTTTTTCATGGAGAGGACTCCCTTTTCGGATCGTCCGTCATCGTGCCGCCGCTAGTTTTCGTCCTCTTGTGTGCAAAAGTACTCGATGGTCTTTTGGGCGCAGGTGCGGCAATACCCCAATTTGTTGTACATCGTGTCGATCATTCGATCGTAGAGCTTCTGGTTTTCCTCGTTGGTCCGGTTGGCGAGGGCCCCGATCAGGCTGCCCGCGCCGGCGATATCCGATTTGAGGCGCACGTCGGTGATGGCCTTGACCAGTTCGAGGTTGTCCATGAAATCGTAGTCCGGATCGACGGAGATTTTCTGTCCGTAAATCTTGCGGATGGAGGTGCGGAAGGATTCCTTTTGTTCGTTGGTCTTCAACCCCAGCCGCTCCTCGACGGAATTGATGAAACGTTCGTCGATCTTGAGCGCCTTGAGCTCTCCGGTCTGCGGATCCTTGTACTTCCACATCTTGTCCGGGCCGAGGTTTTCCGCATCGATGCCGATGATCATGTTGACGTAGTTCAGAACGTCTTTGCGGATCGCGAGCGGCTCGTCCATGTAGGCGTTGAACATTTCCGTCATGATCCGCTCGCGGTAAAGGCCCCGGGCGGTCTTCAGGTCTTCGAGGTACTTGACCCGGTCGCTGGCCTCGGTGACGTAGTCGAGAACGATCCGATCCAGGGCGTGAAAGATATCGAAGGCGAACATGCAGCGGCCTTCATTGGTCCCGGAACTTTCCAGGAGCAACTGGATCGACCGGCCGAGGTTTCGCTGCCCCAGGCCCCGTTGCCCGAAACGCTTGGTGATGTCCGGATCCTGGTTCAGGGTGTCGATGACTTCCGCCAAGGTCTTGATGCTCTTTTCGCCGGCCACTTCGCCGGCAGAAAGTTTCATGGTTTCCACCGGGGTGAGCTTTTCCGAACGCGGCAGCCGGGTCAGCACCACGGCCACCGATGCCGCGTAGTTCAGGTTCGGGTCCTGGTGCAGGACTTCGTGGCTGTCCAGGGTCGTTTTGGATTCATTGCCGATGGCATATCCGGTCAGGGCCTTTTGGAGCTTGTAATTGGTGTTGTGGCTGACGTAACAGATGCGGCAGCGGTCGATGATCGGCGCCTCTTCCTTTTCGGCCAGGAAGTGGTTGTACTCGTTGTTGTTGCTGGTGGCGACGATCAGGGTGTCGATGGGCCATTTGAATCCGTCGATTTCGATGGTCCGGTTCTGGATGACCCCGAGATAGACCTGCACGAGGTCTTTCTTGTTTTTGTACATCTCGTCGCAGAAATGAATGCCGCCGCCGGCGACCCGGGCGAGTGCCCCCCGGCGAAGATCGAAGCGGTAGGGGTTGTTGGTGTCGGTGATGTGCAGCAGGCGCTGAATCGACTCTTCGCCCAGAAGGTCCGTGGCCGAGGAGGTGATCTTGTCTTTGGCCGGGTATTTTCCGGTGATGGTGCCAAGGCTTTCCGTCAGGGGGACGGGAACCAGTTCGATAAAATCGAGCATCCGGTCGATGTCGCCACCGGCGAAATTGCGGATGTCGTTTAGGATGTACCCGCTGCAGGCGCCCAGGGGACGGTAGTTCTTATAGAGGGTTTCGAGATCGGCATCGGTGAAGCCCCCGTTTTCGGCCAGGGCCTTTCGGCTTGCCCCGGCGGTTTCGTAAAGGTTCATGGCGAGGATCATCGGATCTTCGTAGGTCAGGGATTCGATGGTCGTGATCCGGCCGTAATTGCCCAACTGGTCGAGCCCGACAAAGCGGAAGGTGTATTTCCGGTTTTCCGGCTTTCCCAGATATTCCCTGTACTTGGCACAGAGGTACTCGACGAAGAACGTCTTGCCGTTGCCCGGTTCCCCCACGAGAACGAAGGCCATCTCCTGGGAACTGCCGCCTTCGGCGGCATCCTTCACATAGGAGACGAAGGAGTTGAGCTCGTCGTACATGCCGATGATGTGCTTGGCCCCGGTGCGAAAGATCTGAAAATCGTAGGTCGTCTTCCCGTTGACCACCACTTTCTCCACCGCACTATCGAAGATCATCCGTGCAATGCTCTGGAACGCGTTTTCAAAATGCCGTTCGCCGGATTTGACGCCGGCGACGTACTGGTGGATCGTGCTGGATTTCTTTTTGGCCATGATGTTCCCCCTGTATTGTCTTTATCTGGCGGCGATTCGGGTCGTCCGGCAAGCGGCCTGAGTCTTTTCCGCGCTGCGGTTGGATCGCACCGCGTTGCCGGCCGTCGGCCCCCCGGCCTCGGAGGACCGAGGCCGGCGTTCCTCACCGCCGGCGCCGATTTTCGACCTTCGGGACGGGTTTGTGCCTAAATGGTGTCCACCCCAGAATGGCCCTTTTCCGCGATTTCTGCGTTGGGCGCTTCGATTTGAATCCTCGAAATAGCCCGCGATGACTCCGGTTCAAATCGTCCGCCCGCCTTGAACTCACGCAAAATTGCCTATCCTGGGATGCACACTATAGTTAGCACGTTTTATGCCATTTGCATTCTATCCGAGACCACCGATCGAAGCACCCAACACGGAAATCGGGCCGGCAGGACATCCCGCGGGCGGGTGAATTTCAATTCCCTTTCACGGGCCGGCAGCCTTTCGCGCGTTCAAGGCGGGCAACCGCGTTGAACCGCTGCAACAGCGCGACATGTCGGGGATTCGGATCGATGGATCGATGCGACCATCGAACCAAAAGGCTGTTTGTTGATGCGCACTTTTATAATATTGGGAGCAATCGATCAAAATCAAATCCAAATCGCACCGGGCGGAAGTGGTCACGGGAAACACGGCATTACCTCCGGTGTTAATGGACCCTTTTTCCGGAATCGGCCGATCGTCAGGGTGTTTGACGTTGCGTGGGGTTGGTCCCGTTCGGTCCGGGCCTTGGCGGTCATGGGCCTGAAGGGCGGTGGCGCCCCGAGATGGCCGGCCCCCCCGGGGTCTCAAGGCGCAAGATGCGAGAC
>JBJKPT010000475.1:0-2206 GCA_046706045.1 Desulfobacterales bacterium | reverse complement strand
CATGCAGCACTTGTCCCCCGCCTACTTCGACCGGACCAAGACCGGCGATCTCATGGCCCATGCGACCAACGACATCGACAACATCCGCATGGCCGCGGGCATGGGCATCGTGGCCCTGACCGATGCCGTCGTGCTCGGGACGGCTTCGATCGGCTTCATGGCCTACATCAACCTCATCCTCACGGTGCTGGTCATCCTGCCCATGCCGCTGATCGCTTTTGGAACCCGGGCCTTCAGCCGCCAGATGCACCGGCGCTACCACGCGGTCCAGGCCGCGTTCGCCGATCTGACCGAAGCCGTCCGGGAGCGGTTTTCCGGCATCCGGGTCATCAAGGCCTACACCATGGAAGAGGCCGCGGCCCGGCGGCTCGAGGATTCCTCGACGGCCTATGTCCGCCGGAACCTGCAACTGGTGCGGGTCACCGGCGCGTTCTTTCCCCTGATGGTATTCTTCTCCGACGTAAGCCTCGCCCTGATTCTCTATTTCGGCGGCCGCCGTACGATTACCGCAACCATCTCGCCGGGGGATTTCGTCGCGTTCATCGGCTATCTCGGCCTGCTCACCTGGCCGATGATGGCACTCGGCTGGGTGACCAATCTGGTCCAGCGGGGGAAGGCCTCCCTGGATCGCATCGCCGTCATCCTCAACACCCGCCCCGAGATCGACGACCCGCCGACACCCGTGGCGGCGCCGGCCGAGGGGGGCGACATCGTGTTTTCCGGAGTCCGCTTCGCCTATGAGGGGGCAATCGGCCGGCCGGTCTTGGACGGCATCGATCTATCCATCGGCAAGGGGACGGTGCTCGGCGTGGTCGGCCCTCCGGGAAGCGGCAAAACCACCCTCGTCGGCCTCATCCCCCGGCTCTACGACGTATCGGCCGGCCGCATCACCATTGGCGGAACCGACATCCGCGACATGCCCCTTTCGGACCTGCGGCGGCGGATTGCCGTCATGCCCCAGGAGCCCTACCTCTTTGCCGGAAGCATCGCGCAGAACATCGCCGGTTTTTCCAGGGACCGGGATGCTGCCGGGATGGAAAGGGCCGCCGCGGCCGCGGCCTTGACGGCCACGATGCTTCGGCTCGACCAGGGCTACGAGACCCCCGTGGGCGAGCGCGGGGTGATGCTCTCCGGCGGGCAGAAGCAACGGGTGGCCATGGCCCGGGCCTTGTACGGAGCGCCTCCGATCCTGATCTTCGACGACCCCATCAGCCAGGTCGACACCGAAACCGGGGATCGGATCGTCGGGACCATCAAGGGCCTGTCCGGCCGGCACACCGTGATCGTGACCTCCCACCGGCTCTCGGCCGTGCGGTTTGCCGATCGCATCGTCGTGCTGGCCGGTGGACGAATCGTTGAATCCGGGCATCACGAGGCCTTGATGGCCCGAAACGGATACTATGCCCGAACCTGGCGGCTTCAGGCGATCGCGGAGGACGGCCATGTTCGATGACTACGGCTATGTCGAGGAAAACGCGCTGGGAAAACCCTATGACGCCCGCCTGCTCCGGCGGATGCTGCCCTTTGCCCGGCCCTACGCATGGCTCTTTGCACTAGCCATCGCCCTGGTGCTGGCCATCACCGGCCTGGAATTGAGCATCCCCTACATCACCAAAGTCGCCATCGACCGCTACATCGTGCCGGGCACCGGCCGGAGCGCGCAACACATGCGGGTGCCCGCACTGACGGTGTCGATGAGCGATCCCGAGGCGGCCGCGGTGGTCCGCCGGTACCCGGACCGGTTTACCGTCTCGGGCGATCGGGCCGAAATCGATTACCGGCACCTGGCCGGGTTGCCGGCCGCCGACCTGGCGCGGCTTCGCCACCGCGACCTTGCCGGCGTGGGATGGATGACCGCCGTGCTCCTCCTGGTTTCGGTCCTCATCTTCGGGTTCAATTTCTTCCAGGAGCAAGTGATGGAGATCGCCGGGCAACGGATCATGCACGACCTTCGCATGGGACTCTACCGGCACATCCAATCCATGCCCCTGACCTTCTTTTCCCGGAACCCGGTGGGCCGCCTGGTAACCCGCGCGACCAACGACGTCCAGAACCTGAACGAGTTGTTCACCTCGGTCATCACCGTGGTGTTCAAGGACATCGCCCTCTTGGGCGGCATCGCCGCCATGCTCCTCGCCCTGGACCGTCGCCTGGCCCTGGCCTGTTTCGGGGTGCTGCCCCTGGTGGCGGTGGCCGCCACCTATTT
>JBJKPT010000474.1:0-7884 GCA_046706045.1 Desulfobacterales bacterium | reverse complement strand
TCAGCGGTGACGCGCTGAAAAAGGGCCAGGGCCTCTTGGCATCGGCCTTCGGCCAGGGCGCGGTTTCCGGCGGCAAAAAAATCCATCGGGGCCGGACCGGTGCCGACGACCCGGACCGCCGCGGCCAGGGCGCTGGGCAGGAGGTGGTAACGGTCCAGGTGCCAGCGGCCGTCGGCCACGCCTCCGGGCCCGGCGGTGAGCCCGTAAAGGTCGATGACATCGAAACCGCGACGGCGGCACTGGTCGATGAGCCGCTTGCCGAACCCGGAAACGATGGCGAGCAACCGTTCCCGGTCCCCGCCACCGAGACCGGAAAAGGCCTCGGGCAGGGGGGCCGGCACCGTGCAAAACATTGGGCGGATCCGCCGGGGGACGGCCAGGGCGGCGACATGGGCCACATAGGCGTCCACGGTGGCCGCGACCATGTCATTCGTGGAGCGGCCGTTGCCGTGCCGTTTCCAGGCCGGGAAGATCCCGCCGTCGGCCCGGCAGTCGATCTCTCCGAACATCAGCGCCACCGGGGTTTTCGCGGGCAACCCGGCGATCCACCGGTCGAAGGCGGCCCGGTACGGGTTGGGGCCGGCGGCCCCGAGGTGATACGCCTTGGCGCCCATGATGAGCCGCGGAAGGACCCGGTGGTGTTTGCCGTTTGCCGTCAGCACGGCATGGGCCGGAGAAAGACAATGGCTGTCCCCGGCAAGGAGGAGTACCTTCGGCGTCCCCGCGCCCCACTCGGGTTCTATGGGGTGGGCGTTCCGCCAGGTGCAGAGGTCGTGCAGAAAGGATTCGTAAACGAGCCGGCTTTTCTCCAGGGCCGTGCGGCAACTGTCCCGGTCCAGGGGGCCGGCCTCGGCCAAGAGTGCGCGGCAATCGGCCGGCCGGTTCTCGATCCAGGCCATGATGGCCTGCTGGATCAAGAGCCATGTTTTTTCCGCCGGGCGGGTTTTGGCGTGTTGAAGGGCTTCGGCCACGACCGCCTTGGTCTCCGGGGCCGTGGGATCAAGGAGGTGAATCACCACCTGCAGGAGCCGGGCCTCAAGATTTTCCGGATCCGCGGATACGGCCCGGGCCGCGGCCCCGGCTGCGGCCGGCAGATCGCCAAGGTCTTTCAGGGCCTTGGCCAGGTTCTGCCAAATATCGCTCCGGCCGGGAGCAAGGGAAAGGGCCTTTTGGAAGGCGTTGACGGCGCCGGCCCCGTCGCCGGCCAAAAGACGTGCGTTTCCGAGGTTGAATGCCGCGTCCAGGTGGCCCGGTGCGATCTCAAGGACCCGCTCATAGGCGGTGACGGCCCCGACAGGATCCCCCAGCGCCCGCAACGCGACCCCGAGGTTGTAGTGGGCATCGACGTGCGCCGGCCGGAGCCGGAGGACCTCCCGGTACGCGGCCGCGGCATCCGCGTGTTGCCCCGACTGCTGGAAGAGGATCCCCCGGACAAGCCACGCCGCGGGATCGTCCGGGACCCTGGCCAGCCGCGTGGTGACGGCCCCGTGGGCCGCGTCGATCCGGCCGACCGCCAGGTGCCGCCGACTGGCTGCGACGAACTCGTCCGCGGCAGCCGAAGGGGCCGGGTCGGGGGAAGTGGCAGGGGAATTCATCGGGGTTTTCGTTCCTTGCGGCCGTGGGCGAATCCCCGGCAGGATTTGAGATCGACGGGTTCGGCGGCAAGCTTCCAGACCCGGCACCGGGAAAATCCCGCGGCCCGGACCAGGTGTCCCATGCAGGTAAGGGAGGGCACCCACCAGTTGCTCTCGTTTGCGGCATATTCCCTGCCCGGGTAAAATTCCATCACCGCCTGATCCGGGTAGCCGTGGCCGAGGCCGCCGCGATAGGGGCTGAAATCGTCGAGGATGGCGCTTTCCACGAAGATCTCGCCGTCGCAGACCGCACTCAGCCGGTCCAGGGCGAGGAGCGGATGGCGCAGGTGATAGAGGGTGCCGAAGAAAAAGACCGTGTCGAAGCGCCCGAGCCGGGATTCGCCGACATCGTAAACGCTCATCTCCTCGCGGCGGCAGCGCTCCGGCGAATGGCCCAGAAGCTCCCGGCAGAGGTCAAAGGTTTCCCACGCCTTGCGGTCGCGGTTTTCCAGGGTGCCGAGAAAATCGCTGAAATCATCGATGGCGACCACTTCCCGTGCCCCCCGGGCCAGGGCCGTGAAACTCCAGTACCCGTCCCAGGCCCCGACATCGAGGACCCGCAGCCCGGAAAGATCCTGGGGCACGCCGTAAGCGTCCGGATCCAGGGGGGCCCAGCCCGGGGTGACGACACCGTGGGGAAGGCCGATCCGGTGATACCAGTAGGGGAAACGGCGAACCGCGGCGATCACGCCCGCCCGGTCGGAGGCGGCGGCCGGCAATGCCGAAGGAGCGCACGGCGGGCGGTTTTCCGGCCGGGCCGCGCACCAGCGGCCCCACATCCGCCGGAAGGCGTCTTCCATGGCCCGGGCAAACCCCGGGCCGTCACAGAGGCAGGAGCCGGCCATGGTGTCCCGAAGCGAGGCCCGGATTTCCTGGATACGGCGGGGGTCCGCGGCCAGGGCCACGGCAATCTCGACGTAGGCCGCAGGAGAATCGGCGACCAGATCCATCAGCCCCACCCGGCCGAGCAGGCTTTTGCCGACCCGGCCGGCATGACGGTCCCCTTCCAGGGCGATCACCGGAACCCCCATCCAGAGCGCGTCGCAGGTCGTGGTGGTCCCGTTGTAGGGGAATGGGTCGAGGCCGATGTCGACCCGGTGATAGAGGGCGAGGTGATCGTTGTAATCGGAGAGGTATCCGCTGAATTCAAGGCGGCCGGCGGAAATCCCGTTGGCCGCGAAACGGCCCCGGAGGTCTCGGCACACGGCCGGGTCGGCAAGGGAAGCGCATTTTAAGATCAGCCGGGCATCGGGCACCCGGTTTAAAATCGCACTCCAGGCGTCGATGACCGCCGGGCCGATCTTGGCGAGGTTGTTGAACGAACCGAACGTGACCCGGCCGGTGGAAAGAACCGGGGCGTCGTTCACCACCGGGCCGTCCGGAATGGGGGCATAGCAGAGAAATCCCCGATCCAGTCGAAAAAGGGTCTCGGTGCCGGCGCCGTTGCCGGTTTCCGGCGGATCGGTTTCCCCGTCCACGATGCGGTAATCCATGACCGGAAGCCCGGTCGTGGCCGGATACCCGAGCCAGGTCACCTGCACGGGCGCAGGTTTGCGGGCGAATACCCCCAGCCGGTTTCCGGCGCTGTGACCGGACAGGTCGACGAGGATGTCGATCCGGTCCTCTGCAACGGTCTCGGCCACTTGGGGATCGTTTCGGTCCGCAATCGGCCGCCAGTGGTCGGCAAGGCCTTCAAATTCTTTGGTAAAATCGTCGGGCCGCAGGACATTTGCATAGCAGAAGATTTCCACCCGACGACGGTCGTGGTGCCGGATCAGGGGCAGGAAAAAACGGCTCACGGCGTGGCGCTTGAAATCCGCGGAAACATAGCCGATGCGAAGCCGCCGGTCCGGGGCCGCCCGGTTTTCGCTGCGGGACGCGCCCGAGGCCGGAGCGCCGTGGCGCCACCACCAGAGGCGGGCTTCGGCCGCATGGACCGCATCGGTGGTGCCCGGATCGTAGAGCATGGTCAAGAGCAGATTGCTGTGGGCCGTGGCAAAATCGGGGGAACGCGCCAGGGCCGTTCGAAAGGCCGATACGGCCTCGGGGATCCGGTTCAGGTCTTTAAAGACGATCCCAAGGTTGTTCCAGGCCGGGGCCAGATCGGGGTCCTTGGCGAGGGCCTGGTGGAATCGGGTAGCGGCTTCGGTCAGAGAGCCGATGTCACGCCGGACGATTCCCAGGTGCATCAGGAGGTCCGGCCGATCCGGCCGGGCGGCGGCCAGGGTTTCAAACCGGGTTGCGGCGGCCTTTCCCTGCCCGGCCATGAGCAGGGCTTGGCCTCCGAAGATCGCCGCGTCGAGATGATCCGGTTGCTTCTTCATCACGATGTCAAGGTGGTGGATGGCCGCCTCGGCATCGCCTCTGGAAAGGGCGATCCGGCCGAGATAGAAATTGGCCTCGACATGGTCGTTTTGGACGGCCGCCACGCGCCGGAAACTCTCCCAGGCCCCGTCCAGATCATGGATCCGGATCCGGATCATGCCCTCGAGGCATCGGCCCTGGAGATGGTCGGGGTCTGCGGCGAAGAGGTGCTTCAGGGCATCGAGGGCCGCCGCCGGATCGCGATGCGCCGCGGCCCGCCGGGCAAGGTTTGACCAAGCGTCCACGCAACCGGGATCCAGGGCAACGGCCTCCCGGAAGGCCTGGTCGGCCGCCGTCCCCATTTCCAGCCGCTCCAGGACCGTACCGAGGCTGTTCCGGACCGCGGCGTCGTCCGGGGCCGCGTCCGCGGCCCGGCGCAGTACCGCCAGGGCCTCCCGGGCCTCGCCGTTTTTCAAAAGCGATATCCCCAGAAACCGAAGGGCCTCGGGGGGGGCGGGCCGGACTTCCGCGGCCTGCCGGAAACAGGCCGCGGCCTCCGGAAATTTCCCGCGATGGTAATTGGCCAGCCCTTCTTCGATCAACGCGGCGATGGACTCCATGGGCATCGTGAATAGACCTCCGATCGAATCGCAAAACGGCGATTCACCGTTTCCCAATGTAGCAAACCCCGCGCCAACCCGCCGAGCGGGCATCCCATCAGAGCCGCCCGTCCGGCCCCGCGATACCGTCCTCGTGTTCGGGTCGTTCGGCGGCTTTCGACCTTCCCCCTCTCCCGCGGCGTCAATCTCCCGACAGGGGTTCGAAGCATTTTTTGACAACCCGCTTCCACTGGGGACCGTTTCCACCGGACCGTGCTCGGGGCGTCAGCCGTCGGAACCGAGCCGTTCGGGTCATCGCCGTGCCGCCCCGGCGAACGTTTTCAGATCCCGGGCGATCCGGGTCATGACCGGGGCCCAGGCGCCCGGTGCCGGTTGCCGGTAGAGCCGCATGGACGGATACCAGGGCGTTTCGCTGCCTTCGGCCCGCCAGCGCCAGTCCGGCACCCGGGGAACGAGAAGCCAGGTCGGGATCCCCATGGCGCCGGCGAGATGGGCCACGGCCGTGTCCACGCTGATCAGCAGATCGATCCCGGCCAGGGCGCCGGCGGTGTCGGAAAAATCCCGAAACCCGGATCCCAGGTCCTCGAACCGGAGGAGTTCGGGCAAGGCGGCGATGGCCTCCGCCCCCCCTTCTTTCTGAAAGCCGAGCCACTGGATGCCGTCGCATTCGAGAATCGGGATGAACGCATCCAGGGGGCAGGAACGGTTGCGGTCGTTTGCATGGGACGCACTCCCGGCCCAGACCAGGCCGATCCGCACCCGGCCCGCGGCCGGCTCCATCCGCTCGGCCCATCGGTTCACCGCAGACGGGTCCGCTTCGACATAAGGCAAGCGTCCCGGCAGGGTCTCCGGGATCGTGGCAAACCGGGCGGGCAGGCTCATCATGGAAACGACCCAATCCGCGTCGACCCGCGGACGGCCGTCGGGCGCCGGAAAAACGCATTCGTCCACCCCGGGAAACCGGGACAGGAGGCCGTGCAGCGCGGCCCGGGCCTCGACGACGACCGTGCCGCCACGGGCCTTGACCCCGGAAAGGTAGCGCAAGCACTGGATCGTGTCGCCGAATCCCTGCTCGCTTCGAATGTAGAGTCGCTCGCCCGGAAACGGCCGGCCGTCCCATTCCGGCACCCTGGGATCCGGCACGCGCCGTCGCCAGGCCGGGGTCCGGGTCCGCCACTCGTAGTCGGGCCAGCCGTTTTTGTAATCGCCCAGCAAAAGCCGGACTTGGCCCCGGTTGAACCGGGACTCGGCATGGCGGGGCGAGCGCGCGAGGGCCGCGTCAAAGGCGGCCAGGGCCTCGGCAAACCGGCCCGTGCGGTGACGGCACACGCCGAGATCGTTAAAGAATTCGGCCCGGTCCGGATCCAGGGACACGGCCATTTGAAGCGCGGTCGCGGCCGCATCGAATGATCCGGTGATCACCCGGGCCTTTCCCAGGCCGTTATGGGCCTCGGCCCGCTCCGGAGAAAGGGCGATCACGTCGCCAAACACGTCTTCGGCCGCTTCGGCCCGGCCATCGGCCAGCAGGGTCTCGGCCAGGGCGAGACGGATCGTGACATCTTCGGGCCGGGACCGGTGGGCGGCAAACAAGAGCGGCAGGGCCCGGGCCGGGTGCCCGGAAAGAAGCAGCCGCTTCGCCCATTCCGCGTGAACCCCGGGGTGATCGGCAAACCGGGCCGCCAATTGGCCGGCGGCCGCTTCGGCATCGGCCTCCCGGTCCATGGCCGCCAGGACGCGCACGCGGTTCAACCCGTAATCCACGTTTCCCGGGGCCAAAAAAACCGCCCGGTCCATGCGGGCCAGGGCCTCGGCGGGAAGTCCCTTCTGAAGGGCGACGGCCGCGGCGAGATTCAGGGCATCGGTGTGGGCCGGCGCCTGCCGGAGGACCTCGCGGCATCGGGCCTCGGCCCGGTCGAGGTCTCCCGCGGAAAATTCCCGGGCCGCGGTTTGAAACAGCACCTCAATGGGGGTTGCCGCCGTCTGACCGGCCGGAGCCCGGGTCAGGGCCGTCAAAGCTTCGGCGACCGTTGCCATCACCGGATCCCAATCCCCGGGCCCGGGCTGCCGGAACAGGCGCATGCCCGGATACCACGGCGAATCGCTCCGGCCGAGAAGCCACCGCCAGTCCGGCACGTGGGGAAGCAGGAGCCAGACCGTCCGGCCCAGTGCCCCGGCCAGGTGGGCCACGACCGTGTCCACGCCGATGACCAGGTCCATGGCGGCAACGGCCGCCGCGGTGTCGGAAAAATCGGCGAATTCCGGTCCGAGGTTTTCGAAGGGGATATCCGGCCCCAGGGTCTTTGCCTGCTCGCTTCCCGCCCCTTTCTGGAGCCCGTAGAAGCGCAAACCCGGCAATCCGAGGAGCGGCATCCATCGGGAAAGGGGGATGGACCGGTTGGCATCGTTTTGGTGGTTCGGGTTTCCGGCCCAGGCGATCCCGACCTTGAGGCCGTCTGCGGGCAGGCGTGCCTTCCATGCCAGAACCCGGTCCGTCTCGGCACTCAGATACGGCACGGTCGCCGGGATCGTCTCCAAAGTGGTACCGAAGATCCGGGGCAGGCTCATCAACGGGATCCCGAAATCCGCGGTCACCACGGGTCCGGGACGATTCGGCCGGGCCACCACGCGATCGATCCCGGCAGCCCCCCTGACCAGCGGCACGAGGGCCGGCCGGGTTTCGAAGACCACGGTGCCGCCCCGGGACTTGACCCATGGCAGGTAGCGCAGAAACTGAACCGTGTCCCCAAACCCCTGTTCGTCGTAGACATAAAGCGTTTGAGATGGAAACGGCGCCCCGTTCCACCGGGGAAGCGGGTAGCGGTGGGGATGGATATGGGTCCAGGCCGGATCGTCGAACCGGCTTTCATAGGCTTCCCAGCCCGCGGCGAAGTCGCCCTGCAGGAGCCGGTTCACGGCCAGGTTGAACCGGGCCTCGGTGAACCCCGGTGCCTCCTCCAGGGCCTGGCGGAAACAAGCGGCCGCGGCATCAAAGCGCGAAAGGGTCGAAAACGCCACCCCGAGGTTGTTTCGCGCATGGGGAAACCTTTGGCGAAGGGCGATGGCTTTTTTCAGCACCGCGACGGCCTCGGTGGGCCGGCCGGTGTTTTCCAGGGCGTTTCCCAGGTTGTTCAAGGCATCCGGATCCCCGGGGGAAATGGCCAGGGCCCGCTCAAAGCAATCGATCGCCTCGGCCGGTCGTTTTTTCTTTTTCAGTACGGTGCCGAGGTTGACCCAGGCCTCGGCCATTTCCGGGGCGCGGGCGATCACCCGGCGAAGGCAATCCTCGGCCTCTTCGTTTCGGCCCATGCTCGCCAGGGTATAGCCTG
>JBJKPT010000473.1:0-5731 GCA_046706045.1 Desulfobacterales bacterium | reverse complement strand
GCTCATCCGCGCGGAGACCGAAAATACGGCCGGCCCGATGGACGACCAAGGAAACCAAATGGAAATGCTCTGGGTGCGCATCACGGACAACGGTCAGGGCATTTCGCCCCAGGATCTGCAAAACATTATCGATCCGTTTTTCACCACCAAGGCGCCGGGCAAAGGGACGGGGCTGGGGCTGTCCGTGAGCTACACGATCATCGACGGGGCCGGCGGCAGCCTGCGTGCCGAGAGCACGCCCGGAGAGGGGACCACGATGAGCATCATTCTTCCCGTGGCCTCCGGTGCCGATCCGGTGCCGACGGCCCCCATGGACGCATGACATGACGACTCAGGATCCCAAACGGCTCCTCGTGGTGGACGACGAAGCGAACATGCGCCACATGCTCACGCAAATCCTGGAGCGCTCCGGGTATGCGGTGGACACCGCCGAAGACGGGGCCGAGGCCATGAGCCGGGTCCGGGAGCGCCGCTACGATTTCATTCTCTGCGACATCCGGATGCCGAAGATGGACGGCATGGCGTTTTTGGACGCGGCCCGACCGCTTCTGGCAAAGACCACCGTGATCGTGATGTCGGCCTACGGCACCATCGACACGGCCCTGGAGGCCATGAAGCGCGGGGCCTACGACTACATCTCCAAGCCGTTCAAGCCCGATGAAGTGTTTCTGGTGCTGAAAAAGGCGGAGGAGCGCGAGCGGTTGCAGACGGAAAACCGGAAGCTCCGGGACCGGTTGCGGCAGATCGCGGAGCGGGAGCGGTTCGGGAAGATGATCGGGGCCAGTCCCGCCATGCAACGGGTCTTCCGGCTCGCCGAGAAGCTCGCCCCCTTTACCGCCATCGTGCTCATCACCGGCGAAAGCGGCACGGGCAAGGAATTGATCGCCCGGGGCATTCACCGCGAAGGCCCCCGGGCCGAGAAGCCCTGGGTGCCCGTCAATTGCGGCGGCATTCCGGAGACCTTGATGGAAAGCGAGCTTTTCGGCCACAAGAAAGGGGCCTTTACCGGCGCGGACCGCGATGCACCGGGCCTGTTCCGGGAAGCCGACGGCGGCACCCTGTTTCTCGATGAAGTCGGCGAGTTGCCCATGGCCTTGCAGGTGAAGCTGCTTCGGGTGCTTCAGGAGGGCGAAGTCCGGCCCGTGGGCGGAACCCGTTCGACCCGGTTCGACGTCCGGGTGATCGCGGCCACCGCCAAGGATCTGGAAGCGGAGGTGGCCCAAGGCCGCTTTCGGGAAGACCTCTTCTACCGCCTCAACGTGATGCCGCTGCATCTGCCTCCCCTCCGGGAACGCACCGAGGACATCCCCCTGCTGGGTCAGTTCTTCATCCGGCGCTACAACCGGAAATTCGGCACCCGGGTGGAAGGGATCGCGCCGGCAGCCATGGCCCGGATGATCGCCTACGATTGGCCCGGCAATGTTCGGGAGCTGGAGAACGTGATCCAGCGGGCCGTGGTCATGGCCGATGGGCCGATCATCGATTTGGACGCTTTTCCCGATGCCTTCGCGCCGGCCGGAAAATCCCCGGGCCTTTCGCCGTCCGTGGAGGGCGATTCCCTCAAAGCGGCCCAGGGGCAACTCGAACAAATCATGATCCGCCGGGCCTTGGAAAAAACCAAAGGCAACCGCAGCCAGGCCGCCCGCCTTCTGGAAATCAGCCATCCGTCGCTGTTGAGCAAGATCAAGCGGTATGGGCTCGGGGATATTTCCTAAAGGAAGTCCGCCATGACCGAACCCGGGGAAATCCTGGCGATCCTGGAGCGGCTCTACGATCCGGCCGCGGCCCGCGATGCGCATCACCGGATCCGCCGGCAGATGGCCGCGATGCCGGCACCGGCCACCCGACCCGCCGCGCCCTTCAGCCAATCCGATGCGGTGCTCATCACCTACGCCGATTCGCTGAGATCGGCGGGCCGCGCGCCCCTCGAGGTCCTCCGTCGATTTGCCGCGGCCCATCTGCGGGAGGCGTTTTCCCACATTCACCTCCTGCCGTTTTTCCCCTATTCCTCGGACGACGGATTTTCGGTGATCGATTTTCACACGGTCAATCCCGCCCTGGGGTCATGGGCGGATGTCGCCGCCCTCGGCCGGGATTTCCGGCTGATGGTCGACTGGGTGCTGAACCATGTTTCGGCGGAAAGCCCATGGTTTTCGTCCTATCTGGCGGGACGGCCGGGGTTTCGCGATCTGGCGATCGAAGTCGTTCCCGGAACGGATCTTTCCGCCGTTGTCCGGCCCCGGGCCCAGCCCCTGACGACCCGGTTCGTCAAGGCGGATGGAACACCGGTCGATGTGTGGACGACCTTCGGCGCCGATCAGATCGATTTGAACTACGCCAGTGTCGACGTCCTCGACCGGATGATCGGGGTCGTGCTCGACTATGTCCGCCGGGGAGCAAAAATCCTGCGGCTGGATGCCGTGGCCTATTTATGGAAAACGATCGGCACCGCCTCGATCCACTTGCCGCAGACCCATGACGTGATCCGGCTCGTGCGTTGCATCCTGGATCAAGTGGCCCCGGAGGTGATGATCCTCACGGAAACCAACGTCCCCCACGCGGAAAACATCGCCTACTTCGGCGACGGCCGCAACGAGGCCCAGATGGTCTACAATTTCAGCCTTCCGCCCCTGCTGTTTCATGCCTTTGCCACGGGGGATGCCACGGTCCTCTCCGATTGGGCCGAGACCCTTCGCGCCCCCTCGGATCAGACCACGTTTTTCAACTTCACCGCTTCCCACGACGGCATCGGCCTGCGCCCCCTGGAAGGTCTTCTGCCGCCCCGGGAGCGTGACCGGTTGGTCGACATCGTTCAAGGAAACGGCGGCCGAATCTCCTATCGGACCGATCCGGACGGCACCGTGAGTCCTTACGAACTGAACATCACCTATGTGGATGCCATGCGCCGGCCCGGCGATGCCGCAGACCCATGGCACCGGCAGCGCTTTCTCGCCTCCCAGTGCCTGCCCCTGGCACTGGCCGGGGTGCCCGCGGTGTATATCCACAGCCTCCTCGGATCGCGCAACTGGCTCGATGGGCTCCGGCAAAGCGGCCGGGCCCGCACCATCAACCGGCGGCCCCTGGATGCGGAAGCGGTGGAAGCCGAGATTGCCCGCGACGGCGGTTTCCGGGCCGGCATTTTTCACCCGTTGCGCGCGTGGCTGAAGCTCCGGCGCAAGCAGGCGGCGTTTCACCCCAATGCCGGGATGACGGTGCTTCGGGGCAATCCCGCGGTGTTCGCCCTGCGGCGCACGGCACCGGAGCAGGCGATCCTTGCGCTGGTCAACGTCGGCGATAGGACCGCGGCCTTCGATCTCGGGATCGGCGGCATTGCCGGACCCATGACCGATCTCATCTCCGGCCGGTCCGTAACCGGGGGGAAGGTGTCCCTTTCACCCTATCGGTGCTGCTGGTTGGCGGCCGGTCTCCGGTGATCCGGAAACCGATTTTCGGCGGGTGAACCAAGCGGGGACGGTCACCCTTGGTCCGCGGCGTCGGAGTGGGAGAGCACGGCGTCCGTTTCCGGATTTGCGGTCCCCTCTCCGGCGTTCGGTGGCGGTGTCGGGGGGGCGTTCTTTGCCGGGTCCTCGGCGTCGATGCGCGCCAGGATGCCGTCGATGGTCCTGCAGATGGTGTCCAGTTCGGTCCGGATCTGTTTTTCGTCCTGGTTGTGCAGGGGGGCTTTCCCGTCTCGGTTGGGTGCAATGCCCGATTCGCGCGAGGGCTGGCCGCGGCAGCGCCGGGTGGCGGTCGCAGGTCCCGGTCGGGCCGGCGGTTGCCGGGATCAGGGCGGGTAGATACCGTTGGCGTAGACGTAGTCGTAGCGGTAGCCGTCGTATTCGAGGCGTTCGCCGTTGCTTTCCACCCCTTCCGCAGCCGGCGGGGCATCGAAGCGATCCATCCACAATTTTTTGGCATGATCGTAGAGGACCGTCCGCAGGGTTGCCGGAAGCGGCGTGATTTCAGGGTTTTCCAGCACAACCTGCTGGGTGCCCTGAAGGATGAGCTTCACGTTGCGCACGTATTCGGACTCGTCGAAGTGGTATGCGGTGGCCGCATCCAGGTGATGCCTCAGGACGGATTTGATCGTTCCTTCGATGGCGTCGATGCAGTTCATGGCGATTTCCGGTCAAGCGGGTTTTTCTTTTTCCAATCCAACACAAATCAGCCCTTGTCAAGGACCAATCGCGGGCCGGATCCGCTGCCTTGCCAAATCGGGCCGCCGGTGGTATCTCGCACCCACCCGAGCGTCGGCGGGCGTTTCCCGCCTCCCTGTTTCACAAGCGCCGTCGGGACGCAAAAAAGGCCCGCTGCGGAACCCCGGCGAGCCCTGAATGCATTCTGGAGCCGACGATCGGACTCGAACCGATGACCTGCTGATTACGAATCAGCTGCTCTACCAACTGAGCTACGTCGGCGGCGTTGGTGTAAGGCGGGTATCTATCGAAAACGGCATGCAAGATCAAGAAAAATCGACACTTCAGGACCTGATCCGGGCCTTGTTCCAGCGCACCCGGCCCCTGACCTGTTCGGGGTTGGAAGGCTGTCAGCGGGCCTATTTGCTTTACCGGTTGGCCATGGCCGCCGGCACGAATCTTTGCTGTGTCACCGTCGATGCCAAAGCGGCCCGGCAACTGGTGGATGACCTGCGTTTTTTCATGTCCAACACCGATCGCCCGGTGGACCATCTGCCGCCCTACAACATCTCTTCGTTCCGCGTGTCCGCCGGTCACAGCGACACCGCCGCCGCACGGATCCGGTGCCTTTACGGGGCCGTCACCTCCCGGGTGCCGACGGTGCTGGTCGTTGCGGTGGAGGCCCTGCTCCAGGCGGTGATGCCCAAGGCCGAGCTGCTCGATTACGCGGAACTCGTCATCACCGGCGAGGAAATCGAGCGCGACGCCCTGGTCACGAAGCTCATCGCCGGCGGCTATGCCCGGGTGGCCATTGTCGAGGAGCCCGGGGATTTCAGTCTCCGGGGAGGGATCCTCGACATCTTCAGCCCCCTTTACCCGGAACCGCTGCGGATCGAGTGGTTTGGCGATACCGTGGACGACATGCGGTTTTTCTCTCCGGCCACCCAGCGAAAGACCGGAACCCTTCAGGAAGCGGTCATCCTGCCGGCCCGCGAGACCGTGTTGCGAAAGGAGCGGCTGGCCGGGATCGTCGAGCGGATTCATGGCTACGCCAATCGCCTCGGGGTTCCGGTGACCCGGAGCCGGCGGATCATCGCGGCGATCCGAATCGAATCCGGACAAAGCGGTGCCGAGATGCTCCTTCCCCTCGTTTACGATCCGCCGGGGAGCCTTTTCGATTACCTGGCGGAAGACACCCTTTTCGTCCTGGACGGGCCCGCCGGGATCGCCGAGGCCGGCCGCGCGGTGCGCTCTCAGGCCGAGGCCCATTACACGGCCGCGGTCGAGGAGCAACGGCTCTGCGCGGCGCCGGAGGCCTTGTACCTGGATCTTGACGATACCCTCGCGCGGATCGAGGCCGCGAACCCGGTCCGGCTCGTAGCCTTTCCCACCCGTTCCGGGGCACCGGAGGCGGCCGGCGAAACGTCCGTCCACCTGGCCTTTGATGTGAAGGATACCGGGGATCTGCGGTTGCAGCTCGAAAAACGGCAGGACGACGCCCGGCTTTTCCAGCCCGTGGCCGACTGGAGCCGGCGCTACCGCCAGCAGGGCTTTGATGTGAGCATGGTCTGCCCGAGCCATTCCCAGGGCCAGAA
>JBJKPT010000472.1:0-3654 GCA_046706045.1 Desulfobacterales bacterium | reverse complement strand
CCATCCGATAATCGCGGATTTCCGGGGGCAGGTCGTTTGGGTAAATGAGTCGACCGTTGTTTTTCACGATGGCGAATTGAATGGCGCTTTGCAATTCCCGGACGTTTCCGGGCCAGGGGTAATCGAGCATGACCGAGAGGGCGCCGGCGGAAAGGCCCGGTACTTCCTGGGCGTAGCGTTCGCCGGCTTCCCGGAGAAAATGGCCGGTGAGCAACGGGATGTCGGTTTTGCGTTCCCGAAGGGGGGGGATCTGGATCGGAATGACGTTGAGCCGGTAAAACAGATCTTCGCGGAACCGGCCGGCCTCGACTTCTTTTTTCAGGTCTTTGTTGGTGGCACTGATGATGCGTACGGAAACGGTGATCGTCTTCTCGCCGCCGACCCGCTCGAAGGATCCCTCCTGGAGAAACCGAAGCAGTTTCACCTGCATCGGTTTGGAGAGCTCGGCCACTTCGTCCAGAAAGACGGTGCCGCGGTCGGCCATTTCGAAACGGCCCTTCTTTTCCCGGATTGCGCCGGTAAAAGCCCCCTTGACATGGCCGAAGAGTTCGCTTTCGATGAGGCTTTCGGGAAGGGCGCCGCAATTGATCGGCGCGAACGGGCCGCCGCCACGGCTGCCTTCATCGTGGATGGCCGTGGCGACCAGTTCCTTGCCCGTGCCGGTTTCGCCGAAGATGTGCACGGGGTAGTCGTAGTTGGCGACATCGTTGATCTGCTGGAAGACCTGCAGCATTTTGATATCTTGGCCGATGATATCGGCAAACCGGGTGAGTTTGCCCGCGGAGATCTGCAGCTTCAATAGATCGGTGATGTCCCGGAAACTGGCCAGGACCCCGAAGGGCTCCCCGGTGTCGTCTTCCATCATCGTGACCGTCATTTCGATTCGCCGCTGCTCTCCGGAACGCGTGGTGATGTTCATGGTCCGGTCGTCGGTATGAAGGAGGGGAAGGATCGCGTCGCCGCAGAAGGTGCAGCGTTGCCCGCAAAAGGGGGAGCCGAAGGCGTCGTGGCAGTCCCGGCCGACGATGGCGTCGCGGTCATACCCCGTGATTTTCTCGGCCTCCCGATTGAAGAAGAAGATTTGCCGGTTCAAATCATGGGCGATGACCCCTTCCTTTAGGTTGTCCAGCACCCGTTCGAGATTGCATTTGCTGGCGATGATCCGTTTGAGTCCCAAGGCGCACGCTCCATGGCGCGGATTACCGAAAGATTCCAATAGGCTTTATCGCGGCTCTCTATCCGAAACATGCAGGAAAGTCAAATTCGGCCGGCCACCGGGCGGCTTTCGGGCCCGGATACGGGAAGCCTCGAGGGAAACGTCGAAGACCCGGATCCCGGCCTCCGGTGAATCCGGCTTGACACTCCTTGCCCCACTTCTTATAGTTTCGCAAGTTTTTCGCGCCCAGAATCCCTTGCGTGTTGGAATCATTCATCCAAGGCATTACTTCCGGAGATCTTTTTGGCCATGAACGGGACGGGAATGTTGCTGACGCCGATCGCGGCCATCGGCCGTTTGGTCATCAGGGTCGTTCAGAGCCTGGGCCGGATGTTTTTTTTCTTCCTGGCGTCCTTTTCCCGTATATTTTCCTATCCGTTCCAGGTATCGAAGATCTTCCAGCAGGTCCTCTTCATCGGCAGCCGGTCGGTTTTCGTCATCTGCCTGACCGGTGCGTTTACCGGGATGGTGCTCGGGCTCCAGGGTTATTACAGCCTGGCCAAGTTCGGCTCCGAGGGGTTTCTGGGCTCTGCCGTGGCCCTTTCCCTGGTTCGGGAACTCGGCCCCGTGATGGCGGCGATCATGGTCACGGCCCGGGCCGGATCGGCGATGGCGGCCGAAGTCGGCATCATGCGCATTTCCGAGCAGATCGATGCACTGGAAGCCATGGACATTCCGCCGATCCGTTTCCTGATCAGTCCCCGGTTGGCTGCCGCCCTGATCAGCTTTCCGCTGCTGACGGCGATTTTCGACGTGGTCGGGCTCTATGGCGGGTACCTGATCGGCTCCAAGCTCCTCGGGCTCAATCCCGTACTCTATTTCGAGCGGGCCATATCGGCGACGAAAATGGTCGATATCACCGGCGGATTCATCAAGTCCGTTGTGTTCGCCTGCCTTGTGACGACCATTTGCTGCTATCAAGGCTATTTCACCCATCTGCGCGCCGAATTCGGGGCCAAGGCGGTGAGTCTGGCGACCACCTCCGCCGTGGTCCAGGCCTGCGTATGGATTCTGATTTTCGACTATGCGCTCACGACATTTTTCATGTGACCGATCATGAACCGACCCCTGATCCAGTTTGTCGACGTCGTCAAATCCTTCGGCGACCAGCGCGTGCTCGACGGAGTGAACCTCAGCATTTTCCCCGGTGAGGTGACCGCCGTCATCGGCAAAAGCGGTGAGGGCAAGTCGGTTCTGCTAAAGCACATCATCGGGCTCTTGGAAAGCGATTCGGGCCGCATCCTGTTCGACGGAGCGGACCTTGCGGATCTATCCCGGAGCGAGCGCCGTTTGATGAAACAAAAATTGAGCTATATGTTCCAGTCGACGGCGCTGTTTGATTTTCTGTCGGTTTGGGAAAACATCGCCCTGCCGCTCAAGGAATGCCGGCGACTGCCTTCCGGGGAAGTGAAACGGCGGGTCGGCGACATGCTGACGCGGCTGGACCTTGCGGGGATGGAGGAGAAATACCCGTCCCAGCTATCCGGGGGGATGAAAAAGCGGGTGGCGCTGGCCCGGGCCCTGGTCACGGATCCGCAAATCGTTTTGTTCGACGAGCCCACCACCGGTCTGGATCCGATCCGCCGAAACGCCGTGCACCGGATGATCTGCCGTTATCAGAAACATTTCGGTTTCACCGGCGTGGTGGTCAGCCACGAAATTCCGGACATTTTCCGCGTCTGTCAACGTGTCGCCATGCTCGATCATGGTAAAATCCGGTTCGAAGGGAGCCCGGAGGCGCTTCGGGCAAACGAGGATCCGGCGATCCAGCGGTTTCTCCGCGGGCAATCGCCCGACGGCAGCGACGCGCCAGAAGATGGCTGCGACAACAAGGACATGGATTGGGCGTAGGGAGTAAGATGCGATGAAGAAACGAAGCGAGGAAATCGCCGTGGGCCTGTTCGTGCTTTTCGGCCTGATTTGTGTCGCTTACCTGACGTTTCGGCTGGGTAAGGCGGATTGGTTTGGAGACCACACCTATCCCATCTACGCCCGGTTCCAGACGGTATCCGGCCTGAAAGTCGGAGCCTCGGTGGAAATCGCCGGTATTCCGGTGGGCCGGGTGGCCGCCATCACCCTGGACCAGAAACGTGATATGGCCGTGGTGAAAATGGCGATTCAAAAGGGGATGAAAATTTCAGACGATGTCATCGCCTCGGTGAAGACCTCCGGGTTGATCGGAGACAAGTTCATCAAGCTGAGCCCCGGCGGCTCGGACACGATGCTCAAGCCGGGGGATGTCATCGTGGACACCCAGTCGGCCATCGACATTGAAGATCTCGTCAGCAAATACGTGTTTGGAGGTGTAAAATCATGATGAAAGGGGGAGACGTGAAGCGACTTCTCGCCATTGCGATGGCCGTGGCCCTGGTCCTGCCGGGCATGGCGGCGGCCGCCACCACGGCCACCGGCCCGGCAACCGAGGCGTTGCGGAAACC
>JBJKPT010000471.1:0-1574 GCA_046706045.1 Desulfobacterales bacterium | reverse complement strand
CGTTCATACCCACTTTCTCGGCGGCGGCGGCACCCCCGATTTGAAATGCCCAAGCCGCATCCGCGGCATTACGCGGCAGATCGAAGGCCGTTTTCGGGGACATTACCTCGTCGGGCTGGAACCGATGTATGCCGGTGCACCGGAAAGCCAGCCGCACTGAACCTGCTGTGAAATTTTCAGATTTGTTTCCTCTTCGAGGACGGTGAATGCGTTCACCGCGCACGCATCGGAAATATTGTGAAGACCACTTTTTCGCCGGGCGTTCGCCGGCTGTCGCAACGGAAGCAAAGAAGGGGTTGCCGGCCGGCGCGGATATCCAAAACAGGCATTTGCCCGCGACAGATCGGATTTTGCCATGGCCGAATGGAAAACCTACACCGTCTGTCTGATCAGCAATTGCGAAAAACCGGTCCGTCAATTTCGAATCCCGTCGGTGATCGTCTGGACGCTTCTCATCGCCCTGCTTGGCGGGGTCTGGTTCACCGCGTCGGGTCTTCGAAGCTACTTTCATCTGAAAACCGCCGATGCCCAGGCCCGTCGGATGTCCTCGGAACTCTTGGCCCAGCAGACCCGAATCGCTGGCCAGCAGCAGCAAATCAAAGCCTTCGCCGCCGAAATCGACGACCTCAAAGACCACCTGCTGAGCCTCAATCGGTTTGAACGGAAAATCCGCATCATCGCCAACATGGAAAAAAGCGACGATGAAACCATCTTCGGGGTGGGCGGGGAAGCGCCCGAAGACATCGACCCGAGCTTATCGTTGACCCAACGGCACACCGCCCTGATCCGTGAAATGCACGACCAGGCCCGCCGCCTCGAAGCCGCCAGCGACCGCCAGAAAATCAGTTTCGAAAAGCTGCTGTCGTCCATCGAGAATCAAACCGATCTTCTGGCCTCCACGCCCTCCATCCGACCGGCACCGGGTTGGATCACTTCGGGGTTTGCCTATCGCATCTCCCCCTTCACCGGGCACCGGGAATTCCACCACGCCCTGGATATCGCC
Organism: Desulfobacterales bacterium; assembly: GCA_046706045.1. Lineage (GTDB taxonomy): Bacteria > Desulfobacterota > Desulfobacteria > Desulfobacterales > JBDRRP01 > JBJKPT01. The sequence continues at coordinate 571 of JBJKPT010000471.1, read as the reverse complement.
AACCGGAAAGGCACGCCGATCGTGGCCACAGCCGACGGCACCGTCACCTTTTCCGGCCTCAAATGGTTGCTGGGAAATTGCGTGATCATCGATCACGGTCACGGCATGGTCACCTGGTACGGCCATATGAGCAAGCTGCTCTGCCAAAAGGGTAAAAAAGTCAAGCGGGGGGAGGTTATCGGTTTGATGGGAAACACCGGACGAAGCACCGGCCCCCATGTCCACTACGAAGTCTACTTGAACGACGTTCCCGTGAATCCTGAAAAATACATCCTGAATTAACCCGCGCTCCCCTCAGGCGGCGGCAAGGGGTTCAACCCGCTGCCGGATGCGACCGGAAAGAACGGTTTCGGCGAAATCCTCGGCCAGCCGGCGACCGGCGGCCACCGCCGTTTTCCAGCACGCGATGCGTTCGTCGTCCCGACCGGCGAACCTGTAAAAATGGGTACGATCCGGAATTTTTCCAAGGGGCAGCCCGGATACGAAATCCGTTGATGGGGCCACCAGCAGCACGTCGGCCATGCGTTCGGCCGACGGCAGCCGCCAGGTGAAGCGTTTGTCGAGCCATCCG
>JBJKPT010000470.1:0-7777 GCA_046706045.1 Desulfobacterales bacterium | reverse complement strand
CGTTCTTGATCGGTTGGTCGTCGCCGCGACGCCGGAGACACCGATCGATGCCGAGCAAGGATCGGTGTTCCGGTACCCGGAATGGGACACGCACCAAGGCGATTACCGGGCTGGCCATGTGCGGGTGCGGGAGGTGATTTCCGCCAATGGCGGCAACGGCGATTTTTACGACGCCGTCCTATCGCGCCATCCAGGCCTTGTTCGCCGCATCCGGCACGCGTTCGAGCTGCTCCGTCCCCAAGGGCTGAAGCTCCTCCGGCGTTTTACCGAAGGCGACCAGTTCGATTACCGGGCGCTGATCGAAGCCGTGTTGGACCGGCGAGCCGGGATCCCGCCATCGGAAAGGCTCTACACCAAACGGCTCAAACAAAACCGAGACGTCGCCGTGCTCCTTTTGGTGGATCTTTCCCGCTCCACCGCCAACACCGTGCTCGGCAGCCGCCAGACGGTGATCGATCTCGAAAAGCAGGCCATCGTGCTCTTGTGCGAAGCCCTGGCCGTGGTGGGCGACGCCTTCGCCATCGCCGGTTTTTCCGGCACCGGACGACTCGGCGTGGACTATTGCCGCATCAAGGATTTCGACACACCCTTGGATAGCCGCGTCAAGGCCCGCATCCAAGCCATGGCCCCTCAGCGCAGCACCCGCATGGGCGCGGCCATCCGCCACGCCGTCACCGCCTGCGCTGCCGTGGAGTCGACGGTAAAACTTCTGATGGTGCTGGGCGACGGATTTCCCAACGACGTTGACTACAAGCACCGCTATGCCATAGAAGATACCCGAAAGGCCGTTTCGGAAGCCCGGGCCGCCGGTGTGGTCCCCCACGGCATCACCGTAAACATCGCTGCGGATCCTCGACTGGACGATCTTTACGGACCCCGGCACCACACCTTGATCCGCGACGTGCGGGAGCTGCCGGATCGATTGTGGCGGATTTACAGCACGTTGACCCGGTAAGAGCGTCTTTTGTGTCCGCCCGAACGGAAATTACCTCGTGGGACCGGATACGGCGTTCTGGCAATTTCCCGATCGCCGACGGGAAACCTCAACCACGCATGGCCCGGGCCGATGAGACGAAAGTCCCGGAGAAAACGATTCATGCTCATCTTCGATGACGTCTTTGCTTGGGAGGGATGGGGCGGCCCATTGCGCCTCGGCAGTGGAAAATGCCGTTTGCGGATCGCCGATTTATCTGAATCCAAGAGCGTCGGTGTCGCCATGCTCAAGCCGATCGCCGTCCTGGTGACGGATATCGCCGCCAGTCCCATGTCCGTAAAAAGCTGCATCGGCCATATCGCCACCCGGGTGACGGCCAGCTTCGGTTTAAACCCGGTGCGCACCCGTTTTATCGAATACTATCCCCGAATCCGTTACGGCAAACCCCGGCGCCTGGAAATTCCCGAACGGTTCGAAGTGGTCACCTTCAGCTGGGACGGAAACCGGGCCATGCAACCCCGATGGCAGCCGGTGCCGCCCCCCCTCCTCGACCAGCTCCGCCCTATGGTGGTGGGGTGGCAAGAGGATGATGCCGACGATTGAATTATTCGCACACCCCCGTAAAATTCGGATCGGTCTGCCACAGCCGGAGAAAAAAAAGGGTGGCCCGGAAATCAACGCCGGGATTCGGCGGCAGAAATTGAATCCGATCCAAAAGCCTGCGCACCTCCTGTTGATCGCCCAGAAGGGCATAGAGCCTCAGGCTTCGTTCCAGGCGATCGGCAGCGGCGGGGATATTGTTGCGATTGCGGTAAAGCCCGGCCAATATTCCCAAATCCGCGGCCATGCCACGAACGTAACCGGCCTCCCGATCCGCGACGAGCGCCGCCTCGTACTGGGCCACGGCGTCATCCGGGTGTCCGGAGCGCCGCATCAGCTCTCCCAGGGCCGCATGGACCGCACCCTGAACGGCCGCGCGTTGGGCCGCCGAGTCACTTAAGAGCGGAAGAAGTCTGGCCTTGGCCGCCCCATAGGCTCCCGCATGAATGAAAAACACCCCGCGGGTGATGGCAAGGGCGGGGAATTCTTTTGCCTGGTCTCCGGCCAGTTTCTCGGCTGCCGTCAGATCCCGACCGGCGGCGGCCAGATCTCCCGAGGCAATCGCAAGGGCCCCAAGGCCGGTCAGGGCGCGGATCTCGCCCGACCGGTCGTTTTGATCCCGATAGAGGGAAACGGCCTTGTCGAGAAAAATGCCCGCACTTTTCATATCTCCCGAAAGGCGGTAGGCGTTTCCGAGATTGTTGAGGGCAAGGGCGATACCGGCGGAGTCATCCATGGCGGCATAGTTTCGGTATGCCTCGAAAAAATGGCCGATGGCCGTTTTGTAGCAGCCCTTGCCATACCATCCATTGGCCTGCTGCATCTGATCGACGGCGCGGGTGAGCGCCTCGGGCCGCGCCTTGACCGATGGGGCGAGCCCGGTGCAGGAAACCGTTGCCATGAGCAACAAAACCAGACCGATTGGGTACCCGGCTTTCATGGACCCTCCAATGTGATCAGACGAACGCTTACGTTTTTTCCGGGACAGCGATGAGCCGAATGGGATGACGGGTCAATGCCGCGAAACGTTCGACGGCCGGCCGGTCCATCACCAGGGTCTGGGTATTGACCAGGGGATGGAACTGAAACCGGGGTGCATCCCAGATTTCCGAATCGACAAAGAGGTCGACGTCGCTCGCCGGATCGTTGAAAACGGCCAGAAGCGATACGGCCCCGGGCTGGATCCCCAGGTATTGATTCAGCCGTTCCGGGGAGCCGAACCCGAGGCCTTTGAGGCCCATCACCGCCCCCAATCGTTTCAGATCCACCCGCTTGTCATGACCGACCACGACGAGGATGTGCCGGGTGCCCTTGGCGTCCCGTAAAAAAAGATTTTTCGTCTTGCGGCCGGGCAGGTCCGGGGTCAGGCGTTCGACATCGGCAACGGTATAAACGGGCGGATGATCGTGGCGTTCGTAGGCAATGTCGTTTTCTTCCAGAAAACGATACAGGGCGGTCATCTCTCCTCCTTGCGGATGGGCCTTTGGCTTGATTTCTAAGCCGAAGGATCGTGTTGAGCACGCACAAAACAGCCTCATCCGTTCCACCAACCTTATGGATCGTCTCCGGCAGCCCCGCGGTGTCTGCGTGCCCCGGAGGCAGCCCCGACCGGTCCAAAAGCCGAAATTCGGTAAACTACGGTACCATTATTTTTATTTGAACGCCAACCACCGAGCCGGGAAGCTCCTTGCGGACGCGTTTCCATCGACTTTGGATTCCTGAGCCGGCAGCCCCTGTCTATCGGTGGTTCCTAATTAAATGAATATTATTTAATCGATGGGGCAAAATCGTTTTCGACTTGACACTCCAACGAAAGCGGACTACGAAAGGTCGAACCATTACAGGTCCATTCCCAAATGGTATCCCAACACTTTCTTTGGAGCAAAAAAGCCCTCGATTTCAGATTGTTACCATAAAAGTCGAGCCGGGCTCGGAGCGAGCTGAATGTTTCAGGAAGCCAAACAAAACCGCATTTTTCAGGATGTCGTCGACCAGGTTCAAGACGCCATCCTCAAAGGACGGTTGCAGCCGGGCGACATGCTCCCACCGGAACGCGATCTGAAAGAAATGTTCAAAACCAGCCGCGGCACCCTTCGGGAGGCGTTGCGGGTACTGGAGCAAAAAGGGCTGATCGAAATCCGGCTCGGGGTCAACGGCGGGGCCGTCGTGCGGGATGCCTCGGCCGAACACCTGGTCGAAAGCCTGGAACTTCTGATCCAGTTTCAGAAGGTGACCCTTTACCAGCTGGCGGAGTTTCGCGAGGGCGTGGAAGGCACGGTCGCGGCCATCGCCGCCAAACGGGCCAGCCGGGCCGATATCGAACATCTTGACGAGCTGCTCGACGAGGCCCGACCCATGGTCGCCCAGGGAGCCCCGGGCTGGCCGGCCTTTCTCGATGTCGATGCCCGGGTGCACAAGGCCCTGGCCGAAATCACGGGAAACCCGATGTTCATTTTCGTCCACCAGAGCGTCCATGAAAACATTCACCGGTACTACGACCAGTTTCTGCCCACGGATGAAGAACGACTTCGGGAAAACTTCCAGGACCTTTGCGATATTGTCGAGCAGATCAAGGAGCGAAACGCCAAGCAGTGTCGGCACCTGGTCCAACGGCACGTGCGGCGTTTTACCGAATACATGATGGAAAAAAACCGCTCGGAGCGTCTTTAACGTAAGGACGAAACCGGACGCTCCGCCGGCATGCGGCAGGGCCTCGGCAGGTGCAGGATTCCCGGCCGCGATCGAGGCGTGACGACCCCGGCATTTTCGAGGCGATGATTTCAACCCCTTGGCAACCTTCATCAGACGGAAGACCATGGCACATCTAGAATTTGACAACATCACGGTTCGATTCGGCGGTCTGGTCGCCTTGTCGGCGTTGAGTTTTTCCATTAGCGGCGGCGACATCCTCGGACTGATCGGCCCCAACGGCGCCGGCAAGACAACGGTATTTAACGTGTTGACCGGTGTCTACCAGGCCACCAGCGGAAGCGTGCGGTTCAATGGTGAAAGCATCCTGGGCAAGCGGCCGCACAAGATTCTAAACCTCGGGATGGCCCGCACGTTTCAGAACATCCGGCTCTTTCACAAAATGACCGCGGTGGAAAACGCCATGGTGGCCCTTCACAGCCGGTCCAAAATAGGGGTGTTGGGAGCGATGCTGCATACCCCGGCCCAGCGAAGCGAAGAACGGAGAATCCGAGCCCAGGCCATGGAGGCGCTCGCCTTCATGAACATCGACAAATTCGCGGATACCGTTGCGGAAAACCTGCCCTACGGCGATCAGCGTCGCCTTGAGATCGCCCGGGCCCTGGCGAGTCAGCCCAGGGTCATCCTCCTCGATGAACCCGCCGCCGGCATGAACCCGGCCGAAAGCGCCAAACTGATGAAAGACATCTCCCGGATTTCGGAAAGCGGGATCGATGTGTTGCTGGTCGAACACGATATGAAAGTGGTCATGGGCGTTTGCTCCCGGATTGTGTGTGTCGATCACGGGGTGAAAATCGCAGAGGGCGGCCCGGCGGAAATCCAAAAGAACCCAAAGGTCATCGAGGCGTATTTGGGTCAGCCGGCCAGCCAATCCATTCATTAACCAAACCTGGTAAGGAGGGCATGATGAGGACAAAAAAGGTATTGACGGTGCTCATGGGATTGATGCTGGTGCCATTCCTGATGGGGACCTCTTCGGCCAAAACACTCAAAATCGGATCGATGAGCCCGCTGACCGGCCCCTATGCCGCCGACGGCAATGACATCGCCCACGGCGTGCAGGTGGCCATCGACGTGATGATGCAGCAGGGCGGCATTCCGGGTTACAGCAACATCAAGCTCTACGCCGCCGACACGGCATGCGACCCGAAGCAGGCCGTGGCCGCCGCCAACAAGCTGATCAACGAAGGTGTTGTCGGCGTGATCGGCGCCTATTGCTCTTCGTCCACCATCCCTGCCTCCGAGACCTTGAATGAAGCCGACATCCCGATGCTGACCCCGGCATCCACCAACCAAGCCGTCACCGACCGCGGCCTGCCGTACATGTTCCGGGTCTGCGGCCGCGACGATGCCCAGGCTCCGGCGGCCGTGGAATTCATGAAAAAAGGGCTCCACGCCAAAACGGTCTTCATCGTCGACGACAAGACCACCTATTCCCAGGGGCTGGCCGACGGTGTGGAAAAGGCGTGCAAGGAAATGGGGATCAAGGTCCTTGCCCATGACCACGTCAACCAGGGCGACAAGGACTTTTCGGCGGTCTTGACCCGGGTCAAGGAATACCACCCGGATGTGTTCTACATGAGCCTGCAGAATCATTCCTCCGGCTCCATCATGACCATCCAGGCGCGCCGCATGGGCCTGAAAGCGACGATCCTTTCCCAGGACGCCATGTTCCATCCGAATTTCGTTGAAGTGGCCCAGCAGGCGGCCAACGGCGTCTACGTGACCTTCGGGTACATGGACAAGAGCACCCCGGAATTCAAGGCGTTCGACAAGATGTTCCGGGCCAAATACGGCGATTACGGCGGTTATGCCGGCTATTCGTTTGACGCCGCCACGGTATTGCTCCGGGCCATCAAGGAAGCCCATTCCACGGACGCGGCCAAAATCCGGGCCGCCATCCTAAAGATGGATTTCGAAGGCGCCACCAAACGGCTCAAGTTCGACAAGAAGGGCGACTCCGGATCCTCCTACATCGCCTTCAAAATTGAAAACGGCCAATTCGTACCTTACTGGAGCCCGGAAAAGGGCTTCCTGCAGAAGTAATCTTTTGGCTGCCCGCGGCTCCTGCGCACAACGGGGACCGCGGGCGGCACCCTTATCCATTTTCCCTTCTTTTCGACCGAGTTGACTACCGGTTCGGGTGAACATGAATATTCAATTTTTTCTCCAACAGTTGATAAACGGCCTGACCCTCGGAGGCGTCTACGCGCTGATCGCCCTCGGCTACACCATGGTCTACGGGGTCATCCAACTCATCAACTTCGCCCATGGTGAGTTCTTTTCAGCTGGCGGCTACATCGGCATTATTGTCCTCTCCTACCTTAGCGGCTTCGGCTATGTGACCAAGCATCCCTGGAGCTGTCTCGCGCTCGCCATGGGAATGGCCATGGTCTACAGCGCCTTTCTCGCCATGGGTGTGGAGCGGCTCGCGTATAAGCCGTTGCGGCACGGCTCCCGCCTCGCCCTCCTGTTGTCGGCCCTGGGCGCGTCGATCTTTCTCCAGAACGGCATGATGCTCACCCAGGGGGTCCTGGACCGCCCTTATCCGATCCTTTTTGCCATGGGTGGGTTCAACTTCGGTAACATCTACATCAGCTACCTGCAGATCATCATCATCGCAATGACCATTGTCCTTCTGGTCGGTCTGAACATCCTGGTTTTCCGCACCCGGATCGGCATGGCCATGCGCGCGACCGCTCAGGACCAGGTCATGTCGTCGCTGGTTTCCATCAGCGCGAACCGTGTCATCGCGCTGACCTTTGCCGTGGGCGCGGGGCTTGCTGGGGCGGCCGGGGTCATGGTCGGCATGTACTACGGCGCGGTGCATTACGACATGGGATTTCTCCCCGGCATCAAGGCCTTCGCCGCTGCGGTCTTGGGAGGCATCGGCAACGTCACCGGCGCCATGATCGGCGGTGTCATCATCGGAATGGTCGAGATTTTCGGTGCGGGTTACATCTCCGGCCAGTACAAGGATGTGTTCGCATTCATCATTTTGATCGCGGTCCTCTACTTCAAACCGACGGGTATAATGGGCGAGAACATCGATGATACAAGAGTTTAAAAAAATCTGGAAACCCTGCGCCATGGGGCTGATCTGGTTTCTGGCGCTGCTGTGGCCCATGCTCGGCGTCCACAAGGGGACCTTCACCGTTCACAACACCTTCCTCGTCTGGGGCATCATCACCACGGCCGTTTTCATCATCGTGGTGCTCTTTGCCATGCACCAGAGCGGACAGCTCAAACCGATTACCCAACCGGTGGTGAATTTTCGAAACGGTGTGGTCGGACGCTTTGAAAAACTGCCCGATTGGAACTGGATGGTGGCACTTCTGGTGATCGCGCTGTTGGTGCCCCAATTTTCCTCCCGTTACATCTGCGACGTCTCCATCCAGGTCCTGGTCTACATCTGCCTTGGACTCGGGCTGAACATCGTGGTCGGGCTTGCCGGCATGCTCGATCTCGGCTACATCGCCTTCTACGGGGTCGGGGCCTACACCTACGCCCTGTTGAACGTCCATTACGGCATCT
>JBJKPT010000469.1:0-5135 GCA_046706045.1 Desulfobacterales bacterium | reverse complement strand
CTCCTGCGCCCTAGCCTGTGGACGCTGCAACGGATCGTTGGCCCCAGAGGATCCACGGATCCTCTCCGTTTACGATAACAGCGTCATTTGCATGGATTGCAAAAAGGCCGAGGAGACACGCGAGGATTACGCCGAGCAATCCAAATCCATGATCGGCCAGTGCATGGCGGAAGTCGAGGTCATGTTCAGTGATCCCGGCGGATACTGCTACCACCACTTCTATCCGTATACCTGCAAATCGTGAAACGACCGCAAGGCAGATCGCTTCCCCGTGGCGGTTCCATCCCACCATGTCGAAAACAGCCTTGCGGCAGCACGGCGGACCGCAGGAATCGACACGCCATGCGTGCATTTCCCCTCATGTCGTGTCCGTACACAAGATGGTCCTTTTGCCCGATTTCTGCGCTCGGGATTCGATTTGAACTTTCGAGATAGCCTGCAATTCCGGAGGATCAGACGGTCCGTCCGCCTTGGCCCGCACAAAAAAACCAATCCACGGATGGACGCTATGTCATCCCGCCCCGGCCCCGAAACGAATCGAGGCTGACCCGCTCGATCCGAATGCTGCCGTTGAGGCGCACCGCATTGATCTCTCCCCATTCAATCAGGTTGTAAATGGTCTTTCGGCTGACACCGAGATAACGGGCCGCTTCCGGCACCGAAACAAACAGCCCCCCACCGGATGAACCGATAATGGCAGTCATTTCCCCAATCTCCCATAAAATGTCCCCACCCACATCAAAATCAGAAAATTCACAAGGCATCTTCCGCGGGCAATGACGGTGTTTTGATCAACGAAAAAATTTTCATGATTCCCGTGCTACGGCCTTTTCAATCTTGGGTCGGACAGGGGCGAAGTCAAGCACCGGAAATATAAAGGGGGGAAAGGGTTTCCCTTTGCCTCGAAACGCAATGTCTCGGGAACGGGGAAAGCAAGGATCGCATTGAGGGGTGGGGGATACAAGATGTGGAGCGGGAAACGGGATTTGAACCCGCGACTTCAACCTTGGCAAGGTTGCACTCTACCACTGAGTTATTCCCGCTCGACGGGCGCGATTCCTATCGGTTTCATCCGGGGATGTCAACAGAAAATTTCGGGCGCGCCGGCACCGGATCGATCTTCCCAAAATGCATGGCCATGTGCACGCCATGCCATGGCCTAAGAGTAATCCGCGGCCTCGCGTCTGCCGGGCAAAAGGATCATTCGCCGTGATTCAGGCCGGTTAACCCAAGGCTCGACACCATGGCACAAAAGTTGTTCAATAATGGGGATTGGACCAATAATCGACCGGGTAACGATAGCCTCCGGGTCCGGATCGCATCACCAACGATGATCGGAGATTATGATCGTGGATACGTCCATCGCCATCAGCGGCACCGGCCTTTACACCCCGCCGGAAACCATCTCCAACGCGGAACTGGTCACCGCGTTCAACACCTACGTGCAGCAGTTCAACGCAGCCAACAAGGATCGGATTGAATCCGGCGAAATCCTGCCGCTGCGGGAATCCTCGAGCACCTTCATCGAAAAGGCATCCGGCATCAAAAACCGCTACGTCATGGAAAAATCCGGTATTTTGGACCCGGCCCGGATGTGCCCGCGCATCGCCGAGCGGCCGGATAACGAACTCTCACTCCAGGCGGAAATCTCGATCACCGCCATCCGAAACGCCCTCAAACGGGCGCGCAAGACCCCGGCGGACATCGATGCCGTCATCGTCTCCTGTTCCGCCACGCAGAGGGCCTATCCGGCCGTGGCCATCGAGATTCAGAGCGCCCTGGGCATTCACGGCTATGCGTTTGACATGAACGGCGCCTGTACGGCGGCAACCTTTGCCATCAAAACCGCCATGGACGCCATCGGAATGGGAACTGCCGGATGCGTCGTTGTGGTCAACCCGGATATCGTCTCCGGCCAAGTCAACTGGCGCGACCGTGACAGCCATTTCATCTTCGGCGACGCCTGCACGGCCGTTGTCCTGGAACGGACCGACACGGTGCGTGCGCCGCATGCATGGGAAATCCTCGGAAGCCGTTTGTTCACCCGCTTTTCCAATAATGTGCGCAACAATTTCGGCTTCCTCAACCGGGCGGACGGGGACGGCATCGGAAAGCCCGATAAGCTGTTTTATCAAAACGGACCCAAAGTCTTTCGGGAAGTGATTCCGCTTGCCAAGGACCTGATCGTTTCCCACGCCCGATCCCTGGACATTCTCCCCGAACGGATTCGGCGGTTGTGGTTGCATCAGGCGAACATCAACCTGAACCGGATCATCGTCACCGGGGTGCTCGGCCACGCGCCGAGCCAGGACTGCGCCCCCAATGTCCTCTCAGAGTACGGTAACACGATGGCTGCCGGGGTCATCATCGCCTTCCATAAATACCATAGGGATCTATTGCCCGGCGATATCGGGGTGATATGTTCCTTCGGGGCCGGGTACGCGGTCGGCAGCCTCGTGGTCCGGCGCCTGACGCCACCGGCGACGTGATCGATCCGGCCCGCCGGGGCCGTTTCAACCGGCCGTCGTCCGGCGGCGGGCCTTGACGTAGGTGGCCGCATTCACACCGGCGACGCAGCCTTCGCCCACCGCCTTGGCCACCTGCCAGGGCGGACCGCAGATATCCCCGGCGGCAAACACCCCGGCGACGCTGGTGGCCTGGTTCTTGTCCGTGCGGAGAAACTTCATCTCATCGTCCAGGGCCATCCCCAGGGCCGAAGCCAGTTCCACGACCCCCTTGGCGCCCTGTTCGATAAATACACCGCTCACGGCAAGCCGCGTGCCATCGGTGAGATCCAGGCCTTCCACGACCCCATCGCCGACAACGGCCGCCACCCCCACGCCTTCGTGGATCGTCACCGGACTGTCCTTCAATTCCCGCGCCAAGGCCTCGCCGACCTCCAGGGCCGAAAAGACCAAGTGCACGCGACGGGCGATCCGCACCAGGATCAGGGCCGCATCCACGGCTGCGCTCTCCCCACCGAGAACACAGATGTCCTGATCCCGGAAAAAATTGCCGTCGCATTCCACGCAGTAGCTCACCCCTTTGCCGAGCAGTTCCTTTTCCCCCGGCACACCCAGGCGCTGGCGGCGCGTGCCGGTGGCAAGGATCAATGCCGTGGCGCGATAGGTGGTGCCGCTGTCACCCCGGATGGCGAATCCGCCGTCGCCACTCGAAAGGCTCAGGACGTCCTCGTCGCGGATCACGGCGCCGAAGCCCTCGGCCTGCTGCCGGCCGATGCGCAGCATCTCCTCGCCTTTCACATTGAACAGACAGCAGAGATTTTCGATGTGCGCATGGAAAAGACTGCTTTTTTCGGCCCGGCCCAAGACCAGAACGGAAACCCGTCTCCGGGCGGCATGAATGGCCGCCTGCAAACCGGCCGGCCCGGCGCCCAAAATGATGATGTCGGTCGTTCCGATGTTACTCATGCACAATCCTCCCCGTTCATGGATTCGGTATGCGGAGCGCACCCCGCCTGGGGTTCCCCTCGACGATTTCAACCCGTCGCAACCGTGTTCATCAACGGATGCGGGGTGTTTCACGCGATCGGCCCGATTCACCCAACGCCAGATTCGCAGAAAAGGACCATTCGTGGGTGGGCCATAGAATAACGCCGGAGACCCAAAAGTCGAGAATAGGGGGTTCGGGATCCGGTAAAGGGATGCACGCCGCTCCCGTTTCGCCGTCTGAATGCCCACCGTCAAGGAATCGACGTTGACCGGCCCGCCACCTTGGACATATGATGCGCGGCGAAATGAACGAGGCCCCGCCACATACGCAGGCCGACCGGCTTGCCGAAGCGCTCCGGGAAATCGCCGGCACCGCGGCCTGTACCCGTGCCCCCATTGCCCCCTACACGGCCTACGGCATCGGCGGGGCTGCCGCGCTCTGGGTGGTGCCGAGCCGACCGGAAGCCATCGGCCCGGTTCTTTCGAGGATCCACGGGAGCGAATTCCCGTTGCTCGTGCTGGGCCGCGGCACCAACGTGCTGGTTTCGGACCAGGGTTGGCCCGGGGCGGTGCTTTACATCGGCGAGAACCTCTCGGGCTTTTCCATCGACGGCAATGTGGCCGAGGCCTGGGCCGGCACCCTCCTCATCGACCTCGTCCGTGCTGCGGTCGATCACGGACTGGGTGGCATGGAGCGGCTGGCCGGCATCCCGGGCTCCGTCGGCGGAGCGCTCCAAATGAACGCCGGCGCTTTCGGCCAGGAGATCGCCGCCACCTGCATCGGTGTCACGGGATATCGGACCGATGGCACACCGACTCGTATTGAAAAGGACGGGTTGCGCTTCGGCTACCGGCTGTCGCCGTGCCTGGACGGCATGGTCATTGTTGCCGGCCGATTTCGATTTCAAGCCGAAAACGATGCCCGGTTACGCACCGACATGGACCGGGTCCTGAGCCGGCGGGCAGCCAGCCAACCCTTGTCCCAACCCTCCTGCGGCAGCGTATTCAAGCGACCTTCGGGCCACTATGCCGGAGCGCTTATCGAAGCGGCCGGTTTGAAAGGCGAAACGGTCGGCGGGGCCATGGTCAGCCCCAAGCACGCGGGGTTTATCGTCAATACCGGCAAAGCCACTGCCACCGACGTCTACCGCCTGATCCGGCGGATCGAGGACCGGATTGCAAACCGGTTCGGGGTCCACCTTGAACGGGAAGTCCGCCTGATCGGTGATTTTCATGAATGATCCATTGCCGTTTCGGATCCTGACCATGGGATTCGGATGGATCGCGGTGGAAAAGCCGGCGGGGATCAGTGTTCACAACGACCCGGGAATGGATCTTCGTTCCCGCCTGGCAACCCGGCTCAACGAAGAACCGGACCTTGCCCGCTGCGCGGGCCTCGATCGCGCCTTTGGTGTGCATCCCGTCCACCGCCTGGACCGAGACACTTCCGGCATTCTCCTGATCGCCGCCCGATCGGAAACCCAGCGGGCCCTGGCCAGGCAATTCGAATCCGGCAGCGCCCGAAAAACTTACCTGGCCCTGCTCCACGGCCACCCGTTCACCCAGGACCCGGTCGGTCCTTGGCGGGAATGGGCCTGGCCCCTGGGAAAGGATGCCGGCGGCCGCGATCATCCGGAGGGTCGCGGTCCCCTTGCTCCGTGCCGGACCCTTTACCGGATCCTG
>JBJKPT010000468.1:0-5679 GCA_046706045.1 Desulfobacterales bacterium | reverse complement strand
TCAAGCAAGGAATCGCACGCCATGCGCATCAAAAAGCTGGAAATCGTCGGATTCAAGTCGTTTCTTGAAAAAGCCGCCATCCACTTTCCCGGGGGAATCTCGGCCATCGTCGGTCCCAACGGATGCGGGAAAAGCAATATCACCGATGCGATCCGTTGGGTCATGGGCGAGCAGAGCGCAAAACAGCTCCGCGGCAAATCCATGGACGATGTCATCTTTGCCGGTGCCAACGGCCGGCCGCCCCTGAACATGGCCGAGGTATCGATCACCCTTGCAAACGAAAACGGCACCGGCCCGGAGGAGTTTCGGGACTACGCCGAAATCATGGTCACCCGCCGGGTCTACCGGTCCGGCGAACGGGCCTATTTCATCAACCGGCGGCCCTGCCGGTTGAAAGACGTCCACAACGTGTTCATGGGCTCGGGGATAGGGACCCCTTATGCCATCATCCAGCAGGGCAACATCGGGGCCATCACCGATGCCGATCCGATTGAGCGCCGGGTTTTCCTCGAGGAAGCCGCCGGCATCACCCGCTTCAAAAACCGCAAGGCCGAGGCCCTGCGAAAAGTCGAATCGACCAATCAGAATCTCCTGCGGTTGGCCGACATCATCGCCGAGATCGACCGCCAGATGGGAAGCCTCAAGCGACAGGCCCGAAAAGCCGAATTGTTTCGGGAATACCAGGAACAGATCCGTACCCTGGACGTCTGCCTTGCCCTCCATCACCACGCCCGGTTCGGCGAACGGATCTCGGAAACCGAGGCCATGCTCGAGTCGCTGCGGGATGCGGACATGGGGCATACGGCCGAGATGAAACGGATCGATGCGGCCATCGAGTCGATCAAATTCGAACGGGAAAAGAAGAACCAGGTTCTTTCCGATCAGAAGAACCGGCGTCACGAATTGCAGCGCGCCCTCGACCGCTCGGAAAGCGATCTTTCCCACCTCCGGTCGGAATCCCAACGGCTTTCCGGTGAAATCGAATCGTTGACGGCGGCCCGGACCGATCTTGACGCCAAGAATGAAAAAATCGTTGGCGAAATCGAAGCGATCCGACTTCAGAAGGGAACCTGGGAAGGGGAAATCGAGCGGATCCGCTCCGGGATAACCCGCGAACGGGTCGCTTCGGAGGAGTTGAAAACGCGGCAGGCCGGCCTGATCCAGGAGATGGACCGGGCCAAGGCCTCGATGATGGACCTCGTGGCCCGGGAAGCCGGTTACAAAAACATCGTCGAGACCGCCACCCGCAACCGGGAAACCCTTCAGCGCCGGTTGAAGCGGATGGACGAAGAAGCGGCCAAGGCGGCCCAGCATGCCGCCGGCCTGCAGCACCGGGAAACCGAGGCCCGGAACCGGCTGGGCGAACTCAAGCGCATCATCGGCCGGCTGACCACCGAGATCAACGAAGCCCAAGAACGGCTGAAGGCCCACCACGGAACCCTCAGCGACCAGATCAAAACCGTCCAGACCCTGGAACTGGAAAAGGGGCAGGTGCGCAGTCAGCACGCGGCCCTGAAAAAAATGGAGACCAACCTGGAATGGTACCGCGACGGGGTGCGCGCGGTGATGAAGGCCTTCGGCCCGGAGGCCGGCGCAAGCGATCTGTTGGGCCTTACGGCGGACGTCATCGAGGCCGAAGCCGGCTACGAACCCGCCGTGGAAGCGGTGTTGGGGGAAGCGCTGCAGTATTTCATCGTCGGCCGGCGGAGGACGGGCATCGACGCCGTCGCCTACCTGCGGGACAACGACGCCGGCCGCGGCGGGTTCATTCCCGTGTCGGAGCTCGCCGTTGCCGCACCGGTGACGGCTGCGAAGGCGGACCCGCTTCTTTCCCACGTGCAGGTCCGGCCCGGATGCGAATCCGTTGCGGCCCTTCTCCTCGGCGGGGTCTACCTCGCCCCGGATCTCCCCGCGGCCTTGGATCTTTATGGCGCGAGCGCCGACAAGTTCACCGTGGTCACCCCGGACGGGGACATGCTCACCCGCGAGGGGGTGATCCTCGGCGGCAGCAAGGAACGGCTTTCCGGCATCCTGGCCAAGAAGCGGGAATTGAAATCCCTTGGCCGGAAGATGGCCGAAATCGACGACCGGATCCTCAAGGCCCGGGATGTCCAGCACCGCCTGGAAGAAACGGCCCGGGCCCTGGAATCGGACCTGCAGCGGCGAAGCGAAGCGCGAAACGCCATGATCGCCGATGAGATCGAGGCCGAAAAGGCCGTCTACAAGGTTGGCGAAGACCTCAAACACGCCCAGCGCCAGCTCGAGGTGATCCGCCTGGAACAGGAACAGCTCTCGGGCGAGGCCGACGACATCGAGGTCGAGGTCGACCGTACCAATGCGGCCGTCGCCCAGGTGGGCCGGGAAATCCAGGCCGACCGGGACCGCGTGGCCCGGTTGACCGGTGAGATCGAGGGGCTCGCCTCGGCCCTTGCCGGCTTCGAGAAAAAAATCGTCGATCTGAAACTTAACCTCACCTCGGCCAACACCAGCCTGGAGAACGCCGCCGTCACGGAACGCCGGCTCGTCGAATTTCACCGGGACGGAGAAGGACGCCTCCGCCAACTGATCGAGGACATCGAACGGAAAACCCAAAAAGTCGTCGAGTCCCGCCAGCGAAGCGAAACCCTTTCCGCCAATCTCTCGGGCATGTACGCGGAAATCCGGCAAATCGAATCGGAACTGGAGAAAAATGAACACGACTTCCGGGCCATCGATGTCCGGATAAAGGAAAGCGACCAGGCCATCGCCGAAATCCAAACCCGGCGCCAGGGCAATCTCGAAAAAATCCGCATTCTGGAACTGGAATTGTCCCAATTGCAGGTCCGGCGCGACAACATCGCCTCCCGTGCCCTGGAACAGCACCAGAAATCCATCGCGGCCCTCAAGGAAGACGTCCGCGCCATGCCCGAGCGCTACGCGGCCCATGCCGAGTCCGGCGTGGATGTCCTGGAAATGGAACTGGAGCGCTATCGCAACCGGCTCTCCGCCATCGCCGACGTCAACCTCGGCGCGATCCGCGAATACGAGCAGCTGAAGGAACGGTTCGACTTTCTCGTGGCCCAGCGCGAGGACCTGCAAAAGGCCTTGAACGATCTGCACACGGTGATCCGCAAGATCAACAAGGTCACCCAGGAGCGGTTTCTCGACATCTTCGACCGCGTCAACGAAAAAATGAAGGAGATCTTTCCCAAACTCTTTGAAGGCGGAACGGCCAAGCTGGTCATGACCGATCCGTCCCAGCCCCTGGAAACCGGCGTGGAATTCATGATTCATCCACCGGGGAAAAAACTCACCCGCATGAGCCTTCTGTCCGGCGGCGAGAAAGCCCTTTCGGCCATCGCCTTCATTTTTTCCATCTTTTCTCTCAAGCCGGCGTCCTTTTGCATCATGGACGAGATCGACGCCCCCCTTGACGACGCCAATGTCTACCGCTTCAATACGCTTCTGAAAATGATGGGCGAAAGAAACCAGATTCTCATGATCACCCACAACAAGCGCAGCATGGAATTCGCCGACACCCTGATCGGGGTCACCATGGAAAACAAGGGTGTATCCAAGATCGTTTCCGTGAATTTCGAAGGCGTCGGCGAATCCCCGGAAGCGCGCGATGCGCGAGACAGCGCCGCGGCCTGACGGCCCCACCCGGGGGCCACGCGCGCCGTCCGCGCCCCCTGACGCGATAGGATCCTCATGGCATTTGCATGGTTTAAGCGAGGCAGGAAAACATCCGAGGAAACCGGGGCCCCCGAACCCGGGGCGGCGATGCCCGCCGAAGCCACCGAAGGGGCTCCCCGGCCCGAAAACGGGCGTGGACCGGAGCCTCCGGAGGGACCCGCAGCCGCGGAGCCCCCCCGTCCGGCATCCGCCGAGCAGACCGATCGCCCCGCACCGGCGGAGCCCAAACGCAACGGCTTCCTTTCCCGGCTGAAACGGGGACTTTCAAAAACCCGGGAGATCCTGTCCACCGATATCGACGAGCTCTTCACGGGCCGCAAAGCCGTGGACGAGGAGATGCTCGAAGATCTGGAAGAGCTTCTGATCACCGCCGACATCGGGGTCAAGACCACCATGGAACTCGTGGGGGGGATCGGCAAGCGGGCCGGAAAGATCGGTAGCCCCCAGGAGCTCAAGCAGGCCCTGAAGGAGCAGATCCGGGAGATGCTGCCGGAGGCTCCGGCGGATGCGGCAACCTCCTCGTCGCTTCCCCACGTGGTGATGGTCATCGGCGTCAACGGTGTGGGCAAGACAACGACCATCGGAAAACTTGCGGCGCGGGCCACGGCCCGGGGAATGAAGGTCCTCATCGCGGCCGGCGATACCTTCCGGGCCGCCGCAGCCGATCAGTTGGCCATCTGGGCCGAGCGGGCCGGTGCGGAAATCATCCGTCACAAGGAGAATTCCGACCCGGCGGCCGTGGCTTTCGACGCCGTGGTCGCGGCCCAGGCCCGGGGCATCGACCTGGTGCTGGTGGACACCGCCGGCCGGCTCCATACCAAGGTCAACCTCATGGAGGAGCTGAAAAAAATCAAGCGCTCCATTGCCAAGCAAATGCCCGACGCTCCCCACGAAATCCTATTGGTCCTGGATGCGACCACCGGCCAGAACGCCCTGTCCCAGGCCCGGCTCTTCAACGAAGCCATGGAAATCACCGGCATCGCCCTCACCAAGCTCGACGGCACGGCCAAGGGCGGCATCGTGGTCAGCATCTGCCGGGAGCTTAACCTCCCGCTGCACTACATCGGGGTGGGCGAGCAGATCGACGATCTCCAGGACTTCGACCCGGACCGGTTCGTGGAGGCCCTGATTTAGGATCTACAACATCATCCCCCCGGACACCTCGATCCGTTGGCCGGTGATCCAGCGGGCTTTCTCCGAAGCAAGAAACGCGACGACACCGCCGATGTCATCGGCCCGGCCGACCCGGCCCAGGGCGGTCTGGGAGGCGATATGGGCGTTCAGTTCCGGATTGTCGCGAACGGCCCCGTTGTTGAAATCCGTTTCAATGGCACCGGGCGCCAGCACGTTCACGGTAATGCCCCTCGAGCTGAGCTCTTTTGCCAGGTACTGCGTCAGGGTTTCGACAGCGCCCTTCATGGAGGCATAAATCGAATAGCCGGGAATACAAAAGCGGGTGGTGCCGCTGGAAACATTGACAATGCGCCCATTGTCCCGGAGCAGCGGCAGGGTTTTCTGGGTCAGGAAGTAGACCCCTTTGAAGTGGACGTTCAGGAACCGGTCAAAATCGTCCTCGGTGGCTTGTTCGAATGGGATGGTCGCGCCGATCCCGGCATTGTTCACCAGGATGTCGAACCCATCCGTACCCCATTTGTTGACCAGGGTCTGCTTGATCTGACGGACAAACACGTCAAAATAGGTCACCGTGCCCACATCCAGCTGCAGGGCCGCGGATTTTTGCCCCAGGGCCTCGATTTCGGCCACCACGGCCAACGCCCGCTCCTTTTTCGAAACATACGTCACCACGACATCGTTGCCGGCTTCGGCCAGTCGCAGCGCCATATTCTTTCCCAGCCCCCGGCTGCCGCCCGTAACCAGTGCTATCTTTGATGTTGTCGACATGGTCATTCCTCCGATGCATGGATCGGCGCACGCAAGCCGGTTCCCTTGAGGTTTCGGCGGTCCCGTCCACGGCTCTAAACGGTCCCGTTTCCCATGGAATCA
>JBJKPT010000467.1:0-3083 GCA_046706045.1 Desulfobacterales bacterium | reverse complement strand
TTTCGTCGATCAACAACGTCTCCCGGCCGAGGAAGAAGCTCGTCTCCATGGGCTTGTATTGCCAGCCGTCCAGGTCGGCCTGCCGCAAGGCCTGGGGCACGTTCGGATTCTCCATGAAGCCGTAGTGAAGCGTCATCCGGTAGAACCCGTCGGCGAGTTTTTCTTCCGTCACCCGCTCGTGATACGGCACGTGCGGAAGTTCGGCCGTTTCCACCGACACCAGAATGACGAGTTCGTGCAGGACCCGGTTGTGCTTGAGGTTGTGCAACAGGGCCGACGGGGTGCCCGTGGGGTTGCTGCTCATGAAAACGGCCGTTCCCGCCACGTGTGTCGGCGGGTGGGCAAGGACGTTCTCGAGGAAGGTGCGGACCGGGATCGCGCCGGCTTTCAAGCGGCGGCCCAGAATGCCCCGCCCCCATTTCCAGGTGGACATCAAAAGGTAAATCATTCCGGCCACGAGCAGCGGAAACCATCCCCCATCCGGGATCTTGGTGAGGTTCGCCACAAAAAAGGACAGGTCGAATACCATGAAGGCGCCGCAGAGGAGCAACGCCGCGGCCAGGTGCCAATGCCAGCGGTATCGGGCCAGCACAAAGAAGAGCACGGTGGTGATGGCCATGGTGGTGGTGATCGCAACGCCGTAGGCCGCGGCCAGGTTGCTGGACGATCGGAAGCCCAGGACCAGCCCGATGCAGCAGACCATCAACACCTTGTTGACAAAGGAAAGATAGATCTGGCCGCGTTCGGTGTGAGAGGTGTGGTCGATTTTGAGCCGCGGGCTGTAGCCCAGTTGAACCGCCTGCATCGTCAGGGAAAAGGCGCCGGAAATCACCGCCTGGGAGGCGATCACCGTGGCGATGGTGGCGATGACCACCAGCGGATAGAGCGCCCAGGCCGGGGCCATGTGGTAAAAGGGGTTGCTCGCCGCAGCAGGGTCGTGCATGAGCAGGGCGCCCTGGCCGAAGTAGTTGATGAGAAGGGAGGGCAAGACCACGCTGAACCAGGCCAGCCGGATCGGCCGGGCCCCGAAATGCCCCATGTCGGCATAGAGGGCCTCGCCGCCGGTGACCACCAGGAACACGGAGCCGAGAACCAGGAAGCCGGTCATGCCGTTTCGAAGAAAGAACGCGGCGGCGTGCCACGGATTGAGGGCCGCCAGGACTTCCGGGCCCCGAACGATGTTGACCATGCCGAGTAATGCCAGCACCAAGAACCACAACAAGGTCAAGGGACCAAACACCGCACCGATGCCGGCGGTGCCCCGGTGCTGAAAGAAAAACAGTCCGCAGAGGATGACAATGGTGAGCGGAATGATGTAGGGCTCGAACAGTGGGGTGGCCACCCCCAGGCCTTCCACCGCGCTCAAGACACTGATGGCCGGGGTGATCATGCCATCGCCATAGAGAAGCGCCGCGCCGAAAAGACCCAGGCCGATCAGAAGTACCCGGCCGCCCACCGCCGAAGCCCGCATGGGGGTGACCAGGGCGGTCAGCGCCAGGATGCCGCCTTCCCCGTCATTGTCCGCATTCAGGACGAAGATCAGGTACTTGATGGAGATGACGAGAATCAACGACCAACAAATCAGGGAGAGCACCCCCTCGATGTTGGCCGGTGTGATCGGTAGCTTTTCGCTACCGTAGAAGCATTCCCGCAATGCATAGAGCGGGCTTGTACCGATATCGCCGTAGACGACGCCGAGGGCGGTCAGGGAGAGGCCCATCAGATACTTGCCTGTCGGCGGCGCTGACGCCGATCCGGCGCTATGACCCATGCGAAAACCTCCTATGGCCTGCCCGCAGATTGGGCGAAGGACGAAATCCGACGGTGCGAGTGACGGCGATGGTCATGGGGTTGGGTCTCGACCCAATGTTGATGAACCCGCAAAAAGTCGTTTTTTCCACTTTGTTGTCATCCCGGCGAAAGCCGGGATCCAGTCGATTCAACACGTTCTGGATGCCGGATCAGGTCCGGGATGGCGGTTCGAGGGCTTTTTGCGAATCCGTCAATGTTGAAAAGCCGAAATCTGTCGCGCATGTCCCAAAAAAGGAATTCCCGCATTCAGCGCTAGCGTCAATAGACGGGAGGCGATCACCATGGCCACCGGCCCGCAGTCGACAACCGGCGTTTCACCGCAAAGGCCCGGCCGCGGCCCTCCCGGGGCGGTCATCCGGCACCGAGCGTGAGATCGGTCAATTTACCCGTCGGGAACGCCCCTCCCAGGCTTTTTCCCGCAATTTGTACTTTTGAATTTTTCCCGTGGCCGTTTTTGGCAGAGGGCCGAATTCAACCACCTTGGGGGCTTTGAACCGGGCGAGGTGTTCCTTGCAGAAATCGATGATCTCCTCCGCCGTGGGATGGGCGCCTTCCCTGAGCACCACATAGGCCTTGGGCACTTCTCCCCACTTGGGATCGGGGATCGGGATCACCGCCACTTCCAGTATATCGGGATGGCGGTAAAGAACGTTTTCGATTTCCACCGTGGAGATGTTTTCCCCCCCGCTGATGATGATGTCCTTTTTCCGATCCATGATCTGTGCGTAGCCGTCGGGGTGGATGACGGCAAGATCCCCGCTGTGAAACCAGCCGCCTTTAAAGGCCTGGGCCGTGGCGGTTTCATCCTTGTAGTAGCCGAGCATCACGTTGTTGCCGCGCATCACGATTTCGCCCATGGTCTTGCCGTCCCGGGCCACGGGGGTCATGGTGTCCGGATCCACCACGTCCATGTAGAGCGTGGTCACAAAGGGTACCCCCTGGCGCGCCTTGAGTTCCGCTTTCCGGGCGGGGGGAAGATTCTCCCACCGGGGCTGCCAGGCGCAGACGCTGTGCGGGCCGTAAACCTCGGTCAGGCCGTAGGTATGGGTGATGTTCGCCCCGAGGCGTTCCATGTTCTGAATCACCGTCGGGGCGGGCGGGGCGCCGGCGGTCATGATTTCCAACCGGCGTTTCATCTTGACCTTGGCCGCACCGGGATAGGACGCCATGGTGATCAGAATGGTCGGCGCGGCGCACAAATGGGAGACGTTTTCTTTTTCGATGAGGCGGTAAATTTCTTCGGCAACCACTTTTCGCAGGCAGACATGGGT
>JBJKPT010000466.1:0-9413 GCA_046706045.1 Desulfobacterales bacterium | reverse complement strand
CCGGAGCCCCGGCCACAAGGCCATTGTAGAACACGGCGTTGATCTCATCCGGAGACCTTCCCCCGAGATTATCGATCGCGAGGAAAGGCGGATCGAACCGCTTGGTCGGGCATTCACGTGCCGGGTGCCGCCGGTCGCCGCAGTAAAAACATTCGGGGAACGCGCCCTGAACGATGGTATTCTGGAAGAAAAAAAGGGCCGGCACCGAGCGGTCCGAACCCCCCGCGGAAACCAGCCGGAACACCGGCGCATCGCCCTCGCCCCGGTCGATGCGCTCCACCTTGGACGCCCCCCTCAGGGGCAGCCGCTCCCGGGCCCGCCGGCAAAGGTGGATCCGCCCGATGAGGAGCCGTTCCCAGCAAAGCGCGGGCGGTTCGGGATTTCCGGTTTCGGAAACGTCCCCGTCCGGCGCGACGTCGATGACCAAATGAACGGGCACGAACCTGCGCCGGCGGGCTTGGTCGTCCTGGCTCAACAGGAAGGCACGCAATTTTTCAGCGGCGGCAACGAGATCGGCCGGCTGCCCGGCGCTGAACCGAACCGTACCGTCCGGCGCATCGGGCAGTTGCCGGACACCGTTTCCGAGAAACCGCTTGGGGGCCTTTCGCATGGACTGCCAGGCCCTGGAAAACCCGTATCCCCCAAGGGCCGGCAAGGGTTTGAGAAACAGGTAACATGTCGATTCGGGATCGGGATTTGCCATCGTCCGTCGGTTCTCATCGTTTGGGGACCCGAAGCGCCGGTCGGTTTAAAAAGCCTTCTTGGGTCCCATTTCCATATCCGGTGATGATCGCGGATGGTCCATTGCCGCCAAGAACCGGCGGCAAAGACCCAAGCGCCGATCGGGCACGCGTTCGTGTACAGGTTATCGGATGGGATCCGTCTTTACTTGAGGGGACGAAACACCCGGCCGCGCATCCGTGCCGCTCGCAACGGGATGGGCGTTGCCGGCGGCGTGACATGGGGGTCCCCGATCGCCGCGTCTTGAACCGCCGCGATGAAAATCTCCGGCGATTGCGGCGCCTGGGAAGGAAACACACCAACGGACGTTGACATCGTTTCATGGCCTTGGAATAATCAGAAAAAAAACAGTTGCCGCTGCGGGGATGCAGCATCCCTTGGGCAGGAATCGGCCAGTCCCCAGGGCCCTCCCCGACCGGCACCCGACCATGGAACCGCCATGCCCGTACCAACCCCTGCTCCGCGCTCCGAAGAATCGATCCGGATCCTGTTCGTCGATGACGAGCCGGAAATCCTCGAGATCGTTTCGGCCTACCTCGGCCGGGTGGGCTATACCGTCACGACCGGCACCAGCGGCGACGAGGCCCTGAGGCAGATCCGGGAATCGGATTTCGATATCCTTTTCACCGACCTGCAGATGCCGGGCATGTCCGGGCTGGATCTGCTCGAGGCCGCCAAGGCGATCCGGCCCGAGACCGAGGTCATCATCCTCACGGGTTACGGCTCCATCGATTCGGCGATCCAGGCCCTCAAGCTCGGCTGCTACGACTATCTCCAGAAACCGATCGAATTCGAACGGCTCCACCATCTCGTCCGGCGCATCGCCGAAAAGATCACCCTTCAGAGGGAAAACCAGTTCATCAAACGCCGCCTCAAGGAACGCTACCAGTACCAGGGCCTGGTGGGCGGCAATCCGAAATTGCAGGAAATCTACCAGATCATCGACCGTATCCGCCACGCGAGCCCGACGGTGCTCATCCAGGGCGAGAGCGGCACCGGCAAGGAACTCGTCGCCAACGTGATCCACCAGCACAGCGACCGGCACGACCGGCCTTTCGTGCCGGTCAATTGCGGGGCCATCGTCGGCAGCCTTCTGGAAAGCGAACTTTTCGGCCACGTGAAGGGGTCCTTTACCGGCGCCATCCGGGACCGGATCGGCCTCTTCAAAGCCGCCGACGGCGGGACCATCTTTCTGGATGAAATCAGTGAAATCGAGCCCTCGCTCCAAGTCAAGCTGTTGCGGGCCCTTCAGGAAAAAACGATCCGCCCGGTCGGCGCCTCCCAGGAAGAATCCGTGGATGTGCGCATCATCGCGGCATCCAACCGCACCTCCCGGGAAATGATCGAAAAGGGACTGCTGCGGGAAGACCAGTTTTACCGTCTGAATGTCGTGAACATTCAAATGCCGCCCCTCCGGGAAATGAAGGAAGACATCCTGCCCCTGGTCAGCCACTTCATCGCCAAATTCAACGGCCGCAGCCCGAAAAAAATCCAGGGCATCGCCCCGGAAGCCCTCGAGTGCCTGGACCGCTACCCCTGGCCCGGCAATGTCCGCCAGCTGGAAAACGCCATCGAACGGGCCTTTGCCCTGGGGGTGGACGACATCATCCGGATCGAGGATCTGCCCGGCGAGATCCGGGATTTCAAGACCGACGGCCACACGGCCGCAGCGAGCCTCAATCTCCTGGAAAACGAAATCGTCCTGATCCGCCGGGCCCTGGGCAAGGTCGACGGCAACCGGGCCCGGGCCGCGGAACTGCTCGGCATCAACACGGCGACCATCTATCGGAAAATCAAGAAATACGGCATCGACGCCTGAGTCGTGCCGATCCCAGGATCGGCAATTTTGCGTGTGGTCAAGGCGGACGGACGATTGGAACCGGAGGAATAGCGTGGGCTATTTCGAGGATTCCAATCGATCGGCCAACGCAGACATCGCGCAAAAGGGCCATTCTGGGATTGGCACGGATCAGTGCAGGAAGTGCAGCCAGACAGGGAGGCTCAACGCCAGGAGGATCAAAATTCCCGGCCATGTCAGGTAGGGGGAATACCACGGAAGTTTTTTGGCCCGAGCCTTTTTGACTTCCTTGAGGAAATTGTTGCCGACGATCATGGCCGCAACCAAAACGGCCGCGAGTTTCAAAATGGATACCATCGCTGCTCCCCCTGGATCGTTCGTGTCGGCATCATCGCCCCCCCGGCCGCAGGCCCCGAATGGGTGTTGATACCACAATCGGACCAAAATCCACACCCTCCGTCGAGGCGCCGAAACGTCAATCGACGAAATGGCTGTCGATCCGGTAGCGATCCCGGATTTGGCGATGGATGGCGGCCAGTTCGTGGACGTCGAGATAGACCACCCGCGGATGCTGCTCGAATTCGAACTTGTCAAACCCGGGGATCGGTGCCGCAAGGGCGGCTTTGACATCGGCCAAGTCGCGGATCTTCCGATCGTTGATGCGGGTGATCACGAGATTTTCCAGTTCCTCGTAGCCGATGGTATAGGAATTCGGGATCACCGATGAGAGAATCACGATTTTTTCCCGGTGACCCGCATTGAGATAGTCCTGGTTCTGGTCGTAGTAGACCAGTTTGATCGGGGCATCGGTCTTCCAATTTTTGCCGTAGGCCTGAAGATAGGGTTGCGTCAGCTCCTGGATGACGAATCCGCCGACGATCAGGTAATGCGGCGGCCGGTCGATCACGTAGGGCGGCACCAGGTATTGCTCCGGCGAGCGGTGATCGAGCACCACGGTAATGGTGAGGATCTTCCCCCCCCGGAACACGGTCAGGGGCATGGACTGACCGACCTGGTAGCCCAGTCGAATCCGGTTGAGGATACTGATCTTGCCGAATTTGGGATCCTCGTAAGTCCCGCGGGCACTCACCGCCGTATTTCCGACACGCAGGATCACATCGCCGTCTCTCAATCCGGCCCGATCGGCCGGGCTTCCCTTGATCACCTGCTGCACGTAGATGCCGCCGGCGCCCGCCGGCAGGCCGACATAGCCCCGCAGCTGCGGGTCCATGGTCGGTCCGAAGGAAAACCCGGCCGTGGGAAATCCCCGGTAACGGCCGTCTTTGGCAGTGGACGCGTCGGTAAGAAAATGCCGGATCACCGGCGCCGGCAGCACCACCCCGGTCCGGGACCGGCTGTCGTAGCCGATGAGCAGTCCGATCAGCCGGCCGTTTCGCAGGGTGGGCAGGGCGAGGTTGCCGGATGAAAACTCAATGACGGTGCTGACCCGGTAGACGAGAAACGCGTTCGGCGGAAGATAGGTCGAAACGTCCGCGCCGATCACCGTGCCGGTACCGGGAATCACATCGCCGTCGGGCTTCACCTGCCAGACGGTGACGGCGTCCCCCGGCCGTGTGCCAAGATCCAGGCCAAGAGGCGTGGTTCCCTCAAGAAAGCGCGCGTCCAGGGGTTTGAGCAGGGCCAGATCCGCTTCGTAATCGATCACCTGAATCCGGGCCTGGGTTTTTTTGTTGGTGTCGAGGGTCTCGATTTCGATGTAACGGCTGTTGGCCAGGGGGGAAGCGGGCACCAGGATGCGGTTTCCGGAAAGGATCACGCCGATGGTCGTCCGGGTGAAGGGCGGCTGCAGTTCCCAGGGCTGGTGGAAATTGACGTCCTGGCCGGAGACGTTGACCCGGACGATGGAGCGCTGCCCATGCATGGCCGAGGCCATGGCCGCGGCCATCGGGGATGGCGCGGGAAGAAAGGGCTGACAGGCCGATAACAACAGAGCCGCAAGGGCCAACGGCAAAACGGCGGCAAAACGCCGCAGGCAAAGAAAGCATGGGATCATGGCGGGATCTTCTTTCCGTTGGGTGTCAAGCACTCAATTCTCGTGCGCAGCCGATTTCGCGGCTTTGCGATCGGCGGCGTCCAACCGTTCGCGAACCGATGCCGGAACGATGGAGTCCCCCAGATAGGACTCCTCGACAATGCCGTAGCGGGCCAGAATCCGTTTCCGGGCGGCTTCCACCGCGGCCCGTTCCAGGACGATGGGCTCGTGGTTGCCGATCAACCGGATCACATAAAACGGGACCGGCCGATGAAAGGCCGCGGCGACATCTTCCAGGGTATGGATTCGCCTTCCGTTGATCCGGTCGACAATGGACGGGATAAATCCGGAGAGGTAGCGGTTGACCGGGTCGGGGAGCAGACGGCTCAACACGACGATTTCCGGCCGCTCTTTGTAGAGATTGCCCTCGATGTACTGCGAGTAGTAATATAAAAGGCTCACGTTATGGGTATTGGTGGCCTCCATGTATTCGCTGGTCAGCGGCTGAAAGAGAAGTCCCCCGAAGATCACATAGCGGGGCCTGACATCGTAATGAAGCGCCAGCATGCGAAAGGGCCAGGGAGAATTCAACCGCAGGGTCACGGCGAGGGGCCGGCCGTCGCGAAGGATGTCCAGCCGGACGCTGTCGCCGTTGAATTTTCGCTCCACCACCTCGTGGAGCATCACCCGGTTGCCGTCCAGTTCCACCCGTCCGTCGCAGAACACCTTGTGCCCGTCGATGGCCATCAGCACATCGCCGGTCTTCAGTTTACCGGCGCCCGCTCCCGCCGAATACACCTCGGTGACCATGACGCCGGTCTCGTTGTCCGGCAGGTCCAGGGCCCGCCGTTCGGCCGCATTGACCAAGGGAAAACATTCGACGCCGAGGTCCGGGTACTGGTCGTAACGGCCGTCGACGATATCGGCCAGGAAGTGGTGGATCACCGTGGTGGGAATCATGTAGCCCACGTTCTGGGCCACGCTCCCGTTGTAACCCTGGAACGCCACCCCGACCACGACCCCATCCTGCACCACCGGCCCGCCGCTGTTGCCCGGGTTGATGGCGGCGTCGATCTGGATGGCCAGGTGGCTGTCGATGCCCGAATGGGTGTAGATCTGGTAATCGATGCGCGAAACCACACCCCGGGTCACGGAAAGCCGGTCTCCGCCGATGGGATACCCGAGGACCGTCACCGTGGAATCGAGCTTTGGGATACCGCCGAAGGTCATGGGCGTAAGCCCCTTGAAAAACGCGGCATCGCGGACCACGAGCAGGGCCAGATCGCAATCGTTTGCAATGTAGAGCACCCGGGCCTCGTAGCGCCCCGCAGCCCCGTCTCGGGTCACGGTGATGAACCGGGCGTTGCTTGCCACATGGGCATTGGTCAGAATGCGGTTGCCGGCGATCAGGAACCCGGTGCCCCATGCCGAAACCATGCTGCCGGGATCCCAAGGCACCGTGTAATCGGGGTCCTGGGAGACCACGTGGATGCGAAACACGCTGCTCAGAAGATCCGTCAGATCGGCGGCCGAAGCCCGTGCCGGCAGACCGGCCAACAGGCCGAAGACCAGCAGGAGCATCGCACACCCGGTGCGCCCGGGCCACCGGCTGCGGCCGGGGGAGTGGGAAAGGGTCGATAACGAATGCATACGCGTCCTTTCGGAGGGAAACCGTTTTGCCCGGTCGCCACCGGAAACGTTAAACATAAGGGTTTCGGAAACGTCTTCAATACCGACCCAAACGAATCTTCCCCTGCCCCAGCAATTGGGGGATCGCATCAAGGGAGTCCGGCATGTAGAGCGCTTCGACATTGAGGGTGTAGAGATGGCCCCTGGCTCCGGAACACGGGGGCAGGTAGGCCCCGGGGGGGTTGCGGAATGGATTGCGATGGGCGGAGACGACAAAAAAGGGGGCGGGAAGATCAAAGGTGTTGCCCGGCACGGCCGGCACGCGAACGCTTGTCCGCCCCGGGGCAAACCGGTAGCCGATAACCCCGTGGCCGCCATCGTCCATGCGGACCAGGCTCCTGTCGCTGTATTCGAAGACCAGCGCATTGGCCTTGGGCGGGATGTTGGAAATCACCAGGGCGGGGGTGGCGCCGTGACCGCCGTCCCGCGCGCATTGCTCGCCGGCCGGGATCTGCCTGCCATTCCATCGGGGATCGGCAAACCGGATTTGCAGGTCGGCCAGAATCGCCGTGGACTGGTACATGAGGCTGCCGGCGCAACCGGCGAGGATCGCCATCGCTGCGAGCGGCAGCAAAACCCGGAAACCGATGAAGGAGCGAATGCGCATGGAATTTTCCCTTTCCAGCGGGAACCTACCGAAAAGCCGCACCCGGTGTCAAGGACCGGACCGGGACGTCCGGGGGGAAGACCCTTTCCCGGGTTCGGGTTTTTGCAGGGGGGCGGTGATCAGCGCCTTGAAAAAGCCGCCGAGTCCCTCGACGGCCTGAATCGCCCCCTTGCCCAGATCGGTGATCCCCTCCCCCAGATTTTTTGCGCCGGCCCCCAGGCTTGAGCCACGGTTGTCCGTTGCGACCACCGCCTTGCCGATTCCGAGCACCCCTTTACCGATCTTCAACACCCCCTGCCCCATGGTCTGGGGCCCGGATCCTTGGCCGATGGCCTTTCCGCCCGCATCGAGAAAACCGGTTGCCAGATCCAAGGTGGTCTCGCCGATGCGAAAGGGCACCTTGGCGATACCGGTGGCGGCATCGGCGGCCAATCGCCGCTTGTCCAGGGTCGCGGTGAGGTCTTCCAGGGGGCCTCGAATCCGGTAGCGCACCGAAAGCAGATTCTTCATGTGCACGGTCAGGTCGTAATCGAGCCGCGAGGTGACCACATTCAACGTGCCCTCGCCGTCCACGGTGAATCCCGGGGCCGTCACGCGGGCATCGGTTCCGGACAGGACCGGTCCGTCGATGGCGATGGTTCCGGTGATGGCGTCGAATTTTTCCTGGGGCGGGGCGGCCTCAGCGCCCGAAGAGGACGCCGGCGGCCCGTTCGAAGAACGGTTCCCGGCATCCGAGGTGCTGCCAAGTTGAATGCCGTAAATCGTTCCGTCTCGGATGGCCACGCTGGCATGACCTTTGAGGGCGGCGATCATTGCATCCGAATCCGCTCCGGCGCTTTGCAGTTGCACGTGCATCTGCGTGGTCCCGGTGATCAGGGTCTTTGGGGTGAACCGGCCGAAGAGACGCTGGATGGGCATGTTTTTCACGTCCAACCGCAGCTGCGAGTGCCCGATCCCGCCGATGTCGTCCACGGACAGGCGCCCGGCGGCGTGCCCGCCGAGAAAACCGGTGGAAAAGGAGGTCAGGGCGAACCGATCCGGGCCGGCATCGAGGTGCCCTGAAAAATGGTCCAGACCCAGATCCTGCCAGATCAGCCGGCCGGCGCGCAGGGTGCCGGCGACATGCCAATCCCTCGATTGCCCGGGACTGCCGGCGGGGCCTCGGTCGAACGAATGGTCGCGAAGGGCCGCGATCTGCCGGTTCAAATCCAGACGATCCACCGTGAGATCAAACCGGCAATCGGGCTTCGTGCGGTATGCCAGTGAGACCCGGCCTGAAAAATGCGTGGGGCCGATCGTGCCCTTCAGGCCGTGCAATGCCACGTCTCCGGCCTCCGCATCAAATCCGGTTACCCCGGAAAACCGCGGCATCCGGGCGAGGCGCGGCGGCACCCGGGACCGCCAGTTCCGCGGCAAAACGGAAAGGACCCGGGCCGGCAAACACCGGACGAGATGCAGGCGGCCCGTGTAACGGAATCCCTTGGGGCCGGGCCGGAGCATCAGGCGGCCGCCGGCCTTCAAACCGGGCATGGCGATCGTCACGCGATCGGCCTTGAGCATCCCCGCGTTTCGCGAATCGATGGCAAGACGGGCCGACACCGTGGCCTCGACCAATTTCGGAGACGAGGCCGGTGCCGGCAGATCGAATCGGGCCCGGATCCGCCCCAGATCGGCCGCAACCCACGCACCGCTGCCGGGGAACCGGATGGTGCCGTCCGCCGTCACGTGCCCCTTGACCGCCGAGTCCGCATCCTTTCCGGCAAGGGAGAGATCAAAACTCCGGAGCACGGCGGCATCGGCATGCGCCCCGGACGCCAGAGGCTCCATGAGATACGAGGACAGCCGGAGCGCGACACCGGTCAACCGCAGCGATGCCGACGGCCTTTGCGGCGCGGCGATGACGAGATCCCCGTCGGAGAGGGCCAGCGCCAGATGGCCGGAAAGGGACTGCCGCCATTGCTCCGGGGTCTCCCCCTGGGCATAAACGCCGATGCGGCCGTTCACTCGACCGTTGGCGGACACCCGGACGCCGTGGATTCGAGCCGGCAGCGGGATCGCGCCGGCACGGATTCCGGCCAGGTCGAGGTGGCCGTGGAGAATGAGCGCTTTCCCAATCGGTGCGGCGTCGAGCGATCCGCTCGCCTCGCCGCCCAGAAGATGGGCCTGAAACGAGGGAACGGTCAGCTGCCCGTTTTGCATCCGCGCCGATACGACCACCGATGTGGCCGTCAGATCTCCGGCCACGGCTTGGCCGATGTTCGCATCCAGAGAGAGATCCAGGGCATTGCCGAGCCGGCCGAGAATGTCGGCGGGCAAAACGGCCCCGCCACCGTTAGCGCCGCCGGTCAACGCTCCGGCGGCGGCGCCGCCGGCCCGGCGCCATTGGCCCACTTTCAGCCGGGTCATCGACACGGCCTGTCGGAGGTAGGCCCGGGCGTCCCCGCTTCCGGAAACAAACGCGCCGGTGGCCGAGCCGGCCGCGGTGGTGATGGAAAACGGGGAAAGGGTCCATTTGCCGGCGTCTCCGACAAACCGAAGACGGATGTCGGCTTTTCCGGGCAGGGCCTGGGCCGCATCCTTTGAGA
>JBJKPT010000465.1:0-1521 GCA_046706045.1 Desulfobacterales bacterium | reverse complement strand
GCCGCGCGCAGGGCCTGCTCGAAGGCGAGGGAGCAAAACCGCGTGCGGTAGAGCACGGCCATGTCCTCGAAGGAAAGCCCGGCATCGTGGAGGGTCCACATCTTGCGGGCCACCCATCGGGCTTCTTCCCGTTCATCGGAAAAGTCGAGGATGTCCACCGATCCGCCGTGCTTTTCCGAAAAACAGGTTTTTTCCACCCGTGTCGCGTTGAATCCGATCAGTTCGTTGGCCAGATGCACGATTTCCTCGGCGGAGCGGAAGTTTTGCTCCAGGCGAAAGATCGCCGCATCCGGATAGGTCCTGGTAAAGGTCAGGAAATGATCGATGTTGCTCCCGCGGAAGGAGTAAATGGCCTGCCAGTCGTCGCCAACGCAAAAGAGGTTGCCGTTGCGTACGAGAAGCCGGGTGAGTTCTTCCTGGAGGTTATTCGTGTCCTGGTACTCGTCGACGAGGAGATAGTCGAAGCGGTGGCGGTAATCGTTTCGGATGTCTAGGTGCGTCGCGAGGAGGTCCCGGGTCAAGAGCAGGATTTCGTCGAAATCAACGGCGTTTGCCCTTTTCAAGGCCTCGTTGAACGCGTGGTAGCAATCGGCGAGCCGTACCCGCGCCACCCGGGGGTGGACCTCGATGTAGGCATCCGGATGCGCCGAATTTTTGGCCTTCGAGATGGCGCCGAGAACCGTGCCCACGTGTTTCTTGTCGATATTCATCCGATCGACCAGGATGTCGCGCATGAGTTTTTGCTGTTGATATTCGGAAAAGACCTGCACGGGCGGCCTGAAGCCGAGGCGGTCGCAGTGGCGCTTGAGAATCTGGAGGCAGGCGGAATGGAAGGTCCTGACCCAGGGGAAGCGCTCCAGGGAAAGGCCGGTCATCCGCATCAAGCGGCGCTTCATCTCGTCGGCCGCCTTGTTGGTGAAGGTGATGGCCAGAATCCGTTCGGGCGACATGCCGCCATCGATCAGGTGGGCCACCTTTGCCGTCAGGGTGCGGGTTTTCCCGGAGCCCGCACCGGCGACCACCAGGGCGGGGGTGCCGCTGTGGGCGATGGCCGCGGCCTGCTGTGGGGTCAAATCCATGGGGGGTACGCTATTCCTGTGACGGTTCCGCAAAACGGGCGGATACCTCGATTGCGCCCGATTTCGGGCATGTCCGGAATCCGTCCGACGTTCGACGTTCCGGTTGCCCCGGGTTTAAAGGTTGAAACCTTATGGGATCCGGGACGGGCTGTCAAAGGATTTCCGGGTGCATGCACCGAGGCCGGGCGGATTTCCCGTGATCCCGGCCGGCCGTCCCCGCCGCCCCCTCATGCGGCGCCCGCCAGCCCCCGGGCCGGGGTGCAACGATCCCCGATACGGCTTGACAAATAACGGCATTCCGGTTAGAAGGAATTCTTTAAACCTACGGACGTCAGTCGTTTGGAAAACGACAGGAAGTAAATACATCCATTCGTGAAAGGAGAAGATGCAAATGGCAAAACTCGTAGAGCCCCATGGCGGCAAAGGCTTGACCATATGCCTG
>JBJKPT010000464.1:0-2926 GCA_046706045.1 Desulfobacterales bacterium | reverse complement strand
GATCGCCGGCGGCATCATCGGTGGGCTGGCCCTGCTTTCCTTCATCGTGCTCAACTCCATTCCCATGTACATCGTCATTCTCGTGCTCTTCAGCCTTGCGGGCGGTATGAGCTACGGGCCGCGGATTGCTTCGGTGAGCGAGGCGCCCAGCGTTCAGCGGATCGGTGTGGGCAAGGCCCTCGGCTTGTTCAATTCCATGGAACGGATCGGCAACATCATCGGCCCCATCGTGGTCGGCGCCATGATCACCGCTGTCGGCATGACCGCCGCCATCTCCAACCTCGGCCTGATCTATCTTGTCGGAACGCTCTTCTATTTCTTCGTGGTGCGGGGTTCGTCTCCCGCCGGCTCCGGGAGCTGATCGTGGAAGTCCGGGTTCATATCGAAAAAATTCGGCACAACGTCGAAACCATTCGCCGATGGTGCCGGGATGCCGGCATCGGCGTGCTCTGGATGACCAAGGGCTGCCATGCCTTCGCCCCGGTGCTGGATCTGTTGGCCGATTCACCGGAGGAGGCCATCGGCGATGTCCGGCTCTTCAACCTGCAACGGATCCGGCGGCGGTTTGCCGGCACCATTCTGATGGCTCAGCTGCCCGGCGCCGATTTGGTGCTTTCCGCCGTGACCTTGGCCGATGCCTTTGCCGTCTCGGACGAAGAACACCTGCGTCTTCTGGATCGGGCCGCCGCCGAAACGGGCCGCCGGCCCCGGGCGCTGTTCATGGTGGATGTGGGAAACGGCCGGGAAGGGGTTCCCGCCGATGCGCTCATGGCCCTGGTCCAACGGATTCGGCATTTTCCCCACCTCGTCTTCGGCGGCATCGGGACTTCCATCGGTTGCTATGCCGGCTACCGGCCCGGCCCGGACGACCTGGACCGGCTGGTGGCCGTTGCCGAGGCCGTCGAGGCCGGTACCGGCCAACCCGTGGCCGAGCTGTCCGTGGGCAGCGGCACCATGGTGCTGGACATGGTTCGCCGCGGGCTGATGCCCCGGCGCATCAGTCAGGTGCGGATCGGCGCCGCGGTTTGGGTCGGTGAAAAACCGCCGACCGGGGAGCCCATCCAGGGGTTGTATACCGACGGTTTCATCTTCCGCGGCGAAGTCCTCGAAGTGTCCACAAAATCGTTTCCCCCCGCCGAAAAAACCGGCGCCGACGCCTTCGGTCGCCGGGTCGAGCACCGCCGGCCCGGCTCGCGGCGCATCGCCCTCCTGGATTTCGGTATGATCGATGTCGATCCGTTTGCCCTCACGCCGCTTGCCTCGGGCGTCATCGTGGTCGGGGCGACCTCGGATTACACCATCTGCGATATGACCGACACCGGCCATTCCAATCACATCGGAGACCACCTCGATTTTCGCATGGCCTACAGCGCCGTGGCCCGGGCCATGGCTTCCAAGGAAGTCCCAAAGACCATCGTTGGCAACGGAGAAGATCGGCCCTTCGGCAGATGCACGGCGCACGCCGGAAGGTCAAGGGTCCACAATTGAGCCATTGCGGTCCTGGACGGCCGCATGATAAACACGCTTTCTCCCGCATTCGCCTGCGATTGCTGCCGTTGGTTTTTCGGAGCCCGTCATGCGCGTTTACGTCAAACTTTTGTTGACCGCCTTATTCTGGGGTGGGACCTTTATCGCGGGCCGGGTCATCGCCGGCCGGGTAATGCCCTTTTCCGCCGCGTTTCTGAGATTTGGCATCGCCTCGGTGCTGCTTATCATGATTCTCCGGCACCGGGAGGGAGGTTTTCCCAGGCTCACTGGGCGCGCATTCCTTGGCGTGATCGCCCTGGGACTGACCGGTGTTTTTGCCTACAATGTCTTTTTCTTTAACGGGCTAGCGCGGATTCCGGCCGGCCGGGCGTCACTGATCGTTGCCACAACCCCATCGTGATCACGGTGCTCTCGGCCATGGTATTCAAGGAGCGGCTCACCGGATTGACATGCGTGGGCATTCTGCTTTCGGTCGCCGGCGCGGTCATTGTCATTTCCAAGGGGGATCCAGGGTTCATTTTTCGCGGCGGGATCGGGCCGGGAGAGCTTTTCATCATCGGCTGCGTGCTGAGCTGGGCCGCCTATTCGCTCATCGGCAAATCCGTGATGCGCGACATCTCACCCCTGGCCGCGGTGACGTTGTCGGCCGCGGCGGGTGCGCTCCTGCTTTTTTTGCCGGCACTGACCGAAGGGGTGGTGCGGCGGTTGCCGGCATTCCGCTGGCAGGACTGGGCAAGCCTTGCCTATCTGGGGATCTTTGGCACCGTTATCGGGTTTGTCTGGTATTATGACGCCATCCGGATCATCGGCCCGTCAAGGGCCAGCCTGTTCATCAATTTCGTGCCGATCAGCGCCATTGTGCTGGCTTTTGGGATCATGGCCGAGCCGGTCACGCCTTCCCTGGCCGCCGGTGCCGCTCTTGTTGCAACCGGCGTTTACCTGACCCATCGGGGGCCTACGCGCTTCGTCCCGCCGGTGGCCACGGCGGTTCCCACGAAATCGTAGCCCGGGGAGGTCTGCCCACCGTTCTAGCCGGGAACCCGGTCCGGCCTTTTCAATCGGGCGCTTATGCCTTGACTCTTGGCTTTCTTTGCGCCATTTTCAGATGCGAATGCATGTGCCGCCCGGATTCCACGGGGCGATGCCCTGCGCGCGTGGCCAAAACCGGAACCACAAATCCTTTCCCGGGTCGCGACCCGCATTTTTCCGGCAAGGGATTGTCGTTTTAAACCGACGTGGCACCCCGTGGGGCATGTTTTGCCGGGCACGGACGGCGCCCGGATGCCGCCGGAGGGAACGCCGACCCTTGGGCGCATACGTTTTTCCCCCGTGAATCATGGAATCGGCGTGTTTCGGAAGGCGATGAAACAGCAGACGGCAAAACCAGGACGAAACGCGCCCTGCCCCTGCGGCAGCGGAAAGAAATACAAACGGTGCT
>JBJKPT010000463.1:0-6159 GCA_046706045.1 Desulfobacterales bacterium | reverse complement strand
TCTTTACGACGAAGCGGGTGGACGAAGGCACCGGCATGGGGTTGTCGGTGGTGCACGGAATCGTCAAAAACCATGGCGGGACGGTGACCGTCTACAGCCGGCCGGGCAAGGGGGCCATGTTCCACGTGTTGCTGCCTTTGATCGATTCCCATGCCGAAGAGACCCCCGTGGAAACCATGGGTATCATCCCCCGGGGAAGCGAATCGATCCTCATCGTGGACGATGACGAATCCCTTCTGGAGATGGAGCAGAACATCCTCGAGCGCCTCGGGTATGCGGTGACCACCGCGCGTTCCGCCGCTGCGGCCCTGGAACGGTTCCGGGCATCGCCGGAACGGTTTGATCTGGTCATCACCGATCAGACCATGCCCCACATGACCGGTGAACAATTCGCCCGGGAGCTTTTGGCCATGGAACCCGACGCCCGGATCATCCTGTGCACGGGATACAGCGAGACCATTTCCGAGGAAAAGGCGATGGAACTGGGAATTTGCGCCTTCCTGATGAAACCGGTCGTCATCGGCCGGCTGGCCCATGCCGTCCGGGAAGCCCTGGACGCTGCCGCCGGATCCGCTTCCTAAGTGGTCCTGGGCATCAATACGGTGACGCACCGAGTTGGTCGAGGCGCCAGGGTCGCAAGGCGGGAGAAACGAGAATACCAGGCGTTTGTGAGCGCCGGGCAACGCTGCGGCCCTGGATGAATCGGCCATCGAATGCCATTGTCATGATGCCCATGACCACCAAGTCCTGCGGAAGGCCGTCGCCAACGTCTGCCGTCCCTCATCCGTTTGTCCCGGATGCCGAGACCTTGCCGGGCCATGGGCAGAGGGTCGCGATGGGACAATCCGGGCATCTCGGGTGCCGTGCCCGACAATATTCCCGGCCGAAATAGACGAGCCTCAGGGAAAAATCCCCCCACGAAGACTCGGGCACGAGTGCCATCAGATCGGTCTCGATACGGGCCGGATCGGCCCGGGCGGTCAGCTCTAGGCGCCGGGCGATACGGGCCACATGGGTATCGACCACCATGCCGGGTTTGCCGAATGCCGCAGCCCGCACCACGTTTGCGGTTTTACGGCCTACCCCGGGCAGCCGGATCAACTCCGCCATCGCCTCCGGCACCCGTCCGTGGAACCGTTCGACCAGCATTTGGGCACAGGCCTTCAGATTCCGGGCCTTGTTGCGGTAAAAGCCCGTGGCGAAGACGAGCGCCTCGATCCTTTCAAGGGGTGCGGCGGCCATGGCCTTCGGGGTCGGCAGAGCGGCAAACAGAGCCGGGGTGACCCGGTTGACCTGCCGGTCGGTGCACTGGGCCGAAAGGATCGTCGCCGCCAGCAACTGGAAAGGGCTCTGGTGATCGAGCTGCGTCTTGACATGGGGGTAGACGGTCTCTAATATCGCCCGGATTTTTTCGGTCCGTTCTGCCTTGGTATTCACTGAAACCGGCTCAGGCATAAGCACCTCCATCGTTATGGCTGCCCGCGGGGGCCAAATCCTTGGGGTTGCCGCGGGGAGTACCATCAACCACATGAGCAATCCGATTTCAAACGTCCGCGGTCTGGGGTTGTGCTCCGGCGGCCTGGACAGCATTCTGGCCGCCCATGTCTTGCGCAATCAGGGCATCGATGTCGAGTGGATCACTTTTGAGACACCGTTCTTTTCTTCGGAAAAGGCCCGTGCGGCCGCCGAAAAATACGGGATTTTCCTCACCGTCAAAAAAATAACGGCGATTTACATGGATCTTTTGCGCGATTCCGCGACCCGGTTCGGCAAGAACATGAACCCGTGCATGGACTGTCACGCGTTGATGTTCCGCCTGGCCGGCGAGGAAATGCGCCGGCGCGGTTTCGATTTTCTTTTCAGCGGCGAGGTCCTCGGCCAGCGGCCCATGTCCCAAAACGCCTCGTCCCTGCGGTATGTTGAGAAGCGCTCGGGCATGGAAGGGCTTATCCTCCGGCCCCTATCGGCCCGATGCCTGCCCGAAACCCCTGTGGAAGCAGACGGGCGTGTCGACCGGCAACGCCTGCTCGGTCTTTCCGGTCGCTCCCGTAAGCCTCAGATGGCCCTCGCCGAACAGTTCCACATCACCGGCTACCCCTCGCCGGCCGGCGGATGCCTGCTCACCGACAAAGGGTTCAGCGCCCGGCTGCGGGATCTCATCGCCCACCGGTCGGATTGCAGCGAGCAGGAATTGCACCTGCTCAGGTTCGGTCGCCACCTGCGGCTCAACCCCGAAACAAAGCTGGTGGTGGGCCGGACCCAGCACGACAACGAACGGATCGCCCGGTACGTGAACCCGGCGACGGACATCCTCTTGAGGGTTGCCGGCCACGCCGGCCCTCTTTGCGTCATCCCCGGCGGCGGCACCCCCGGTGGGATCGCCCGGGCCGCGGCCATCTGCATCGGTTACAGCAAGGCCCCGACCGGCGTGCGGGTTCCGGTGAGCGTGACGACCGGCGAGGGGGAGTCGACCCTCGAGGCCGTCGGCGTTCCTCCGGGGGAAAATCGGGATATCCTCCTTTAAGCTCAATGTCATTAACTTAAGCCGCAATGGTTGCTGAGATGTCGCTTGCGGGATCGAAATCGCTATCGAAATCGGGATCGAACATGTGGGTATGGCACTTTTTTCGATTTCGATAGCGATCCCGATTTCGATTTCGAAAAATTTTCCAAGAATCAATCTCCTTAAGTTAATGGCATTGCCTTTAATCTCGTCGATCTCGCCATCCGGTTTGGTTTTTCGTGCATGTGCGCGTGAACCGATTCAGACGTCGCCCCTATCAAGGCTCTTCTCCAGATCACCGGCGATGCAGGATCGACCACGTCGCATCCCCTTGCGCCGGTCGTCACATTTTAATCGGGAATCGTCGTCAACGCATTGGCCCGCAATTGTCCGCAGGCCGCCGAGATGTCCTGGCCTTTGCTGTAGCGGACGACGGACGTGTAATGCTTGGCCACGAGGATTTCCTGAAAGGCCCGGATGGCGGCCGCATCGGGTCGCCGGAAGGGGCTCTCCGGGTGCTCGTTAAAGGGGATCAGGTTGATCTTGGCCCGGAGCGGGCCGAGAAGCCGGGATAGGCGCCGGGCGTCCTCGGGACGATCGTTCACACCGGCCATGAGGATGTACTCGAAGGTGATCCGTTGCCGCGGGGCCAGCGGATACCGGCGGCAGGCATCGATCAAGGCCTCAATCGGCCAGCGCCGGTTGATGGGCATCAGGCGGCTTCGGGTCACGTTGTCCGCGGCGTTTAGCGACACGGCCAGATTGATTCGGGTATCCCGGCCGAGATCGGCGAGCCGCGACACGAATCCCGCCGTGGACAGGGTAAACCGGCGATGGGAGATCGCAAGCCCCGTATCGGCATCGGTGATCACGGCAATGGCATCGCGCATATTTTCGTAATTGGCCAGAGGCTCGCCCATGCCCATGACGACGATGTTGGTCAATTGCCCGTCGCCGAACCGTTTCATGGTTTCCCGGACCTGGGCGATGATTTCGCCGGGGCTTAAGTTTCTCACGAAACCGCCCCGGGCCGTCTGGCAGAACCGGCAGCCCTGGGCGCAGCCGACCTGGCTGGAAATGCAGAGGGTAAAATGCCCCGTTTCCGGGATAAGGACGCTTTCGATGAAGGCGCCGTCGGCCAAACGCCAGAGAAATTTTCTGGTCCCATCGACGGAAACGGCCTCTCGGACGATCTCGGGCCGACCGATCCGGAAGTGTTCGGCGAGCAACGACCGGAGGTCTCCGGGCAGGTTGGTCATTTCGGAAAATGCATCGACCCGGTGTCGGTAAATCCATCGGAGCACCTGATCCACGCGGTAGGCGGGTTGGTTGCGGGAGCGGAACCACTCGGCGAGGGTGCTTTTTGAAGAGTCAAGAATATCGGTATGTTGATCGGCTGGCACGTCGTTTGTCAATCCGTGAAGGAAATGGGATCGCCTCCAGCCCGCGCAAGGGGACTGCGGAGAATGGAGATAATTTTGTTGACTTAACATCGATACCACTTTATTTTCAAGGATTTTGGAAGGCTGAACGAAAACATTCCAGACCTGCCGTCCGTATCCGGTCTTTTTTTGCAAGCGGGTCTGAAATGCCTTGATCGGGCACGCGTTTTCGGGGCCGTTAACGTCTGCGGAGCCACGGGTCATGTTTGACAATCTCAGCGAGCGCCTGGACGGGATCTTTCGCAAGCTCAAAGGTCACGGCAAGCTGACCGAAAGCAACATCGAGCAGGGTCTCAAGGAAGTCCGCATGGCCCTGCTCGAAGCGGATGTCCATTTCCGCGTGGTCAAGAAGCTCGTCGCCGATATCAAGACGCGGGCCCTCGGCCAGGAGGTCATGGCGAGCCTCACCCCCGGTCAACAGGTGGTCAAGATCGTCAACGAAGAGCTGACCGCCCTGATGGGCTCGCACCTCCAGGAACTGGAACTCAAGGGGACTCACCCCGTGTCGGTGATGCTCGTCGGGCTTCAGGGATCCGGCAAGACCACGACGGCGGGGAAACTGGCCGTGCTTTTGCGCAAACAGGGCCGCAAGCCGTACCTCGTCCCGGCAGACGTCTACCGGCCGGCGGCCATCGATCAGCTCAAGAAAATCGCGGCCCAGTTGGCGATCCCGGTTCACGATTCGCGCCCGGGCATGGACCCCGTCGACATTTGCCAGGAGGCCCGGACCGCGGCCCATCAGGCCGGCTGCGATACCCTCTTGCTCGACACGGCCGGCCGGCTCCACGTGGACGAGGCCCTCATGGCCGAGCTGGTGCGCATCAAGGAGGCCGTACACCCCAGCGATACCTTGCTGGTGGCCGATGCCATGACCGGCCAGGACGCCGTCAACATCGCCAAGTCCTTTGACGATGCCCTGGATATCGGCGGCGTCGTGTTGACGAAGGTCGATGGGGACGCCCGCGGCGGGGCCGCGCTCTCGATCAAAGCGGTCACGGGCAAGCCGATCAAATTCGTCGGTGTCGGCGAAAAACTCGCCGATCTGGAGGTGTTTCACCCGGATCGGATGGCTTCCCAGATTCTTGGCATGGGCGATGTCTTGAGCCTCATCGAAAAGGCCCAGGCCGCGGTGGACGCAAAGCAGGCCGCCGAGCTGGAAAAAAAGCTGCGGAAAAACCAGTTCACCCTGGACGATTTCCGGGTTCTGCTCGTGCAGATCCGCACACTGGGATCGCTCACCGATCTTCTGAAGATGATCCCCGGCATGGGCACCAGCAAGCAGATGAAAAACTTCCAGGTGGACGAAAAGGAATTGGTGCGCATCGAAGCGATCATCAATTCCATGACCCGCGAGGAGCGGCGCAACCACGCGATCCTCAATGGAAGCCGTAGGAAAAGGATTGCAAAAGGCAGTGGTACCAGTGTACAAGATATCAATCGCCTGTTGAAAAATTACATGCAGGTGATGAAGATGATGAAAAAACTGAACAAAGGCGGCATGCGCGGCCTGGGTCGCGGCATGATGCCGATTTAGAGGAGCACCCGCATGGCAGTAAAAATTCGGTTGGCCCGACACGGTGCCAAAAAGCGTCCCTTCTACCGCATCGTGGTGACGGATTCTGAAAGTCCGCGTGACGGCCGATTTCTTGAAACCGTCGGTACCTACGATCCGCTGAAAAATCCGGCGGCCGTTTCATTTAAGGAAGATCGAGTCAAATACTGGGTCGAAAACGGTGCCGTCCCGACCGATACGGTGAAAAGCCTTATGAAAGCCGTATAAGCCTCGTCCCGTAAGCCAATAAAAAGATCCTTATAAGGCGCGGAAACAATAAATTGCCCCATCGCACGGTTTTCGGGGTGCGCTCCGGTGCATCTGTCGAGGGCTGCACATTTTTATGTGCGCCGGTCGGCGGAATCCCGGCAGCTCCGGAATACGTTGCGATTGTGGGGGCAATTGGTTATTTTCGCGCCCCGTGGAGCGTGTCCCGGTCCCGGCCGTGAGGTGTCGTTTCGGTGCGGATTCCAGGGGGGCGGACGACTTGGACTGTCGAAGCGATGTTTCGTTTCGAAGCTTCAAATC
Source organism: Desulfobacterales bacterium (assembly GCA_046706045.1). Taxonomy (GTDB): domain Bacteria; phylum Desulfobacterota; class Desulfobacteria; order Desulfobacterales; family JBDRRP01; genus JBJKPT01. The sequence continues at coordinate 134 of JBJKPT010000463.1, read as the reverse complement.
GATTCGACCGACGCCGGAATCGCGAAAACGGACCATTCGTGCCAGGAGCGTGAAAGATGCCATGTTCGGATGCGCTCCGATGGCGTTGACCAAGCCTGATGCAACAAGCTACCGGCCCCAACAGACAATCCGCC
>JBJKPT010000462.1:0-2772 GCA_046706045.1 Desulfobacterales bacterium | reverse complement strand
GGAACGGAAAGAATCATGAACCCCCGTGAATTGCCACTTCCCGGCCACTTCGACCCCTCGAAAGTGGCCGAAATCCAGCGAATCGATTACGCGGGCCTTGCCGTCGACGCACGGCAATGGGCCCGCCAACATCGCCTATCGCCCGCCGCCGATGATACCTTCCGGGTGTGCCTCCTGCTGGTCGATGTCCAGAACACCTTTTGCGTTCCGGGTTTCGAGCTTTTTGTTGGCGGCCGATCGGGCATGGCCGCCGTGGACGATAACCGGCGGCTCTGCGCGTTCATTTACCGAAACCTGGACGCCATCACCCAGATCCGACCGACGATGGACACCCACCAAGCCATGCAGATCTTTCACGGCCTGTTCCTGATCGATGACGAGGGCCGGCACCCCGAGCCGTTCACCCGGGTAACGGCGGCGGACGTCGCCGCCGGCCGGTGGCGGCTGAACCCCGAAGCGGCACGCGCCCTGGGCATCGGTATCGATCCGGGGGAGCGCCATCTGCGGCATTACGTCGAAGGCCTGGGTCGGAGCGGAAAATACGACCTGACCGTTTGGCCTTATCATGCCATGCTCGGAGGCATCGGGCATGCGCTGGTGGCCGCCGTGGAAGCGGCGGTGTTTTTCCATTCGGTTTCCCGATATGCCCGGGTGGGCTTTCACGTCAAGGGCGATAATGCCCTGACCGAACATTATTCCGTTCTGAAACCGGAAATCCTGGAAGATGCCGACGGTACCGCCATCGCCGAAACCGATGCGACGCTGGTCCGTGAATTGATCGGTTTCGATGCCATCGTCATCGCCGGCCAGGCCAAGAGCCATTGCGTGGCCTGGACCGTCGCGGACCTCATCGGCGCCGTGGACCCGGCCGCCGCCGGCAAGGTGTATCTCTTGGAGGACTGCACTTCCCCGGTGGTCGTCCCCGGCGCCGTGGATTATACGGATGCGGCCGAGGCCGCCTTCCGCCGGTTTGCCGAAGCCGGGGCACACATCGTGCGAAGCGTCGATCCAATGTCGACCTGGCCGGGAATGCATCCCTGAGAATTCCCGGCCGCCGGGATTTCGGATGGCTCCGGATCCATGGGAGCCGATCTTTTGAGTTGCGAGCGAATGAACAAAAATAACGAGCCGAGACCCATCCGCGCGACGTCCGATGCGACGAGCGCGCTTTTTTGCGACCTCTACGAACTGACCATGGCCGCCGGCTACCACGCCCGCGGCATCAACGGCCGGGCGGTCTTTACCGTCTATGTCCGGGGGAACGCCCGACGCGGGTACTTCGTGGCCGCCGGCCTCGAGAACCTGATCGCCCATCTGCGGGAATTCCGGTTCACGGCGGAGGACATCGCCTTTTTGCAAACCACCGGCCGGTTCACGCCCGACTTTCTCCAACGGCTCACCCATCTTCGCTTTTTCGGCGACGTTCATGCCATGGGCGAAGGCACGGTCTTTTTCCCGGACCAACCGCTTCTTGAAATCGATGCGCCCCTCATCGAAGGCCAGTTGCTGGAAACCTTTGTTCTGAACGCCGTCGGCTTTCAGACCCTGATCGCCACCAAGGCCGCCCGGTGCGTCCGCGTGGCCGGGGGCCGGCCTCTCATCGACTTTTCCCTGCGGCGCACCCACGGCCTGGATGCGGGCATGAAGGTGGCCCGCAGCAGTTACATCGCCGGTTTCGACGCGACCAGCAACGTGCTTGCCGGCCGGGAGTACGGCATTCCCATCTCCGGCACCATGGCCCACAGCTATATCTCCGCGTTTGAAAGCGAATTGACGGCGTTTAACGCCTATGCCGATCAATACCCCGATCAGACCGTGCTCTTGATCGACACCTACGATGTGGCAACCGGTGCCCGAAACGCCGTGAAGACGGCTCAGCGGCTTCGCGATCGCGGCCATGCCCTGATCGGGGTCCGGCTCGACAGCGGAGACATGATCGAAGACAGCCGGCGCGTGCGCCGGATCTTCGATGCGGCCGGGTTCCCCTCGGTGAAGATATTTGCCAGCAGCGGGTTCGACGAGTATCGCATCGCCGATGCCATTCGACGGGGCGCAGCCATCGATGCCTTCGGGGTCGGCACGCGGATGGGGGTGTCGGCCGACCGGCCGTATCTGGACATCGTCTACAAGCTCGTGCAACTGGACGACCAGGGCTTACGAAAAAAAAGCGCCGGAAAGGCCACCCTGGCCGGTGCCAAACAGGTGTTCCGCCATGTGGATCCCGACAGCAAGCGGTTTACCGGAGACATTATCGGGCTTCGCGGCGAGGACCTGCCCGGGACCCTTTCCTTGCTCAAACCGGTCATGGTCCAAGGCGAACCGGTGGGGCCCGCCCCGCCGCTTTCAGCCCTGCGCGAGCGGTGCCGAAGGCAGGTGGAAGCCCTCGAGGAGCGCTACGCCGCGATCACGGATCCGGCACCGAATCCGGTCAGACGTTCCCTCCGGCTGAAGGCCCTCCAGGAGGATGTCGATCCCGTAACCGAACGGCGCGCGGGTTGCGTGGAAACGGGAAACTGACGGAATCCGACCGGGTCCCGGACAATTTCGATGGATACGGGGAGAGCACACACCGGGGGCGACCCGATCTTCGCCCCTTGAACCTTAAATGTTTTTCAGGTCTCTCAGGCCTTCCGACCAATAGGCCGTGCCGTAATCGATGAGCAGTTGCTCGTCTTTTTCGATATCGCGGCCGGCAATGAAAAAAATGATCCACTGGCCTTCGAACAGGGTGTGTTCCACGACGAGGTTCGGATTCCTGCCGTGATTCACGAA
>JBJKPT010000461.1:0-3029 GCA_046706045.1 Desulfobacterales bacterium | reverse complement strand
CAAGAGGCCACTCGCAAGGGGCGATCAGGGGGATTCCTGTATTCTCTGCTCACCGTTTCCAGTACTATAACTCATAATGGGGCCGTCGGCAACCGAAGAATGGTGGTTGGTGTCCATCCCAAAATGGCCCTTTACCCCAATTTCTGCGTTGGGCGCCTCGATTGGAATCCTCGGCATAGCCCGCTATGGCGCCGGTTCAAATCGTCCGCTCGCCTTGACCTCACGAAAAATTGCCGATCCTGGGATGGACGCCAATTAATGATTTTTGATCTTTTAATTCAAATTGTTAGAAATTATCTAACCTGTTATCCTGATAAATGAAGGAGGGAAAATGAACGGTCAATGCGTCCTTTACGAGGCCGACAGCGCAGTGGCACTCCTGCGATTGAACCGGCCGGAAGTTTTGAATGCCATGAATCGGCAATTATGGATTGATCTTGAAGCGGCCCTTGCCCTGGCCGGGTCTGATCCGATCGTCAAGGCCGTTGTCATCACCGGTGAAGGGCGGGCGTTTTCCACCGGAGCCGACCTAAAGGAATCCAAAACCCGCGGCATCGACGACTATCGCCGATACCTCGACGGGGTGCAGGCCATTTCGCGCCGGGTCGTGCGGTTCGAAAAGCCGACCATCGCCGCCGTGAACGGTTATGCCCTCGGATCGGGTTGCGAACTCGCTCTGGCCTGCGATATCCGTCTTGCCGCCGAAGGCGCCCGAATCGGTTTCCCCGAGGCCCGGGTCAGTTCATCGGTGACCGGTGGGACCCTGCGCCTGCTCCAGGATCTCGTCGGAGCTGCCAGGGCACGGGAGCTGCTCTTCACCGCCGAGGCCATCGACGCGGCCGAAGCCGCGAAAATCGGCCTGGTAAATCGGTGCGTACCGGACGAACGGCTGATGGCCGAAGCCCGGAACTTGGCCGGTGCGATTGCCGCCAATTCGGCTTTTTCCATCCGGATGATCAAAAAAGGCCTGCGGATGGCCCAGGGGGAGGCCAGCCTCGAAACCCTCATGGACTTCGAAGTGGAAGCCTGTCTAGCGTGCGTCTCCACCTCGGAACGGCAGGATTCGCTCAAACGGTTCGAGCACCGGGAACGCGGAAAGGATCAAATGGTTTGAATATACTGGAAAAAATCATGAACGCCCGCTCCGTGGCCATTGTCGGCGCCTCGCGAAGCGAGACCAAGCGCGGATACCAATGCATCCAGACGCTCATCCGGGACGGCTATGAAGGGGACATCTATCCGGTCAACCCAAAAGAGGACGTGATCTTAGGGCTGAAATGTTACAAAGCCCTCACCGATATCCCCGGCCCCGTCGACCTTGCCCTGGTGGCGACACCGGCGGCGAGCATCCCCGCGGTCATCGAAACATGCGCTGCCAAGGGCGTGTTCGGGGCGGTCATCCTGGCAGCCGGGTTCAGCGAGACCGGGGAGGCCGGTCGCCGACTTCAGGAGACCATCGTGGCCAAGGCCCACGCTCACGGCATCCGGCTCATCGGCCCGAACACCTCCGGCATGATGAACCTCAAATCCGGCCTGAATCTCGTCGGCATCAAGGATGCGCCCAAGGGCGACATCGCGCTCTTGTCCCAAAGCGGCAACATGGCCCTCACCTTGATCACCGAGGCAAAGATCAAGAGCCGAAAGGGGTTTTCGTATTACGTCGGGGTCGGCAACGAGGCCGACACCCGGTTTCACGAGTTCATTGAATTTTTTCGGCAGGATCCCGACACCCGGGCCATCCTGATTTACGTGGAGGGAATGCACCAGGGCCGGGAATTTCTCAACCAGGCCTACCGCACCACCGTGGAAAAACCGATCGTCCTGTTTAAAAGCGGCCGATCCAACACCGGGGCCCGTACCGCCGGCTCCCACACCGGGGCGCTGGCCGGCATTTCGGCGGTCTCGGACACGGCCTTCCGCCGTGCGGGCATCATCGTCATCGAGCGCTCGGACCAGTTGTTTCCGGCCGCCGAGGCCCTGTCAAGCCTTCCGCCGATCCGGACCAACAAGGTGGCGATTCTGGCCGACGGCGGCGGCCACGCCACGATCGCGGCCGATGAACTCGCGGCCCTGGGGGTTGAGATGCCGGAATTGGCCCCCAAAACCCAGGAGCAGCTGCGAAAAATCCTTCCCCGGGCCGCCTCCGTGATCAATCCCGTCGATGTGGCCGGAGGAACCGATGCGGACCCGTCGCTCTTTGCCGACTGCGCCCGCATCATCCTGAAAGACCCGAACGTGGGCGGCCTGCTTCTCGTGGGGCTTTTCGGCGGCTACGGGATCCGGTTTGCCGAACGGCTCTCCCTGATGGAAGAAGATGCGGCCCACCAGATGGGCAAAATGGTCCATGCCGGCAAGAAGCCGATCGTCGTCCACAGCCTGTTCAGCTCGGAAAAACCCCACAGCCTGGATCTGCTTCGTTATTACGGGATACCGGTCTTTGATTCCCTGGATGTCGCCACCAGCGCCATCTCCGCACTCTGCGAGTACGGCCGGTACCTCGCCCAGTACCACGCGAAGTTCAGTTTCGCCCTGGAACCTGGAAAACGGGCGCGCCAAAGCGTTCGGAAGTGGATCGACGACGCCCTTGCCGAGAATCGATCGGTCCTCTTCGAACACGAGGTCAAGGCGATCTTCCAGGAACACGGCGTGAACGCGGCCCCGGAAAACCTGGCGCGAACGGTCTGGGAAGCCGTGGCCGCCGCCGAGCGGATCGGCATGCCGGTGGCCATGAAGATCGTCTCACCGGACATCCTCCATAAAAGCGATGCCGGCGGGGTGCTCCTCCATCTCGACACCCGGGAAAAAGTGGTCACGGCCTTTGAGGCCATCGTCGCCAACGCACGCCGGTTCAACCCCGATGCGGATATTCGGGGGGTCCTGGTCACCCCCATGCTGACCGACGGCCTCGAGGTAATCATCGGCACGAAAATCGACGCTCAGTTCGGCCCGGTCATCATGTTCGGCATCGGCGGCGTGCTGGTGGAAGTGCTAAAGGATGTGGTCTTCCGGGTGCTGCCCATCTCGAACCG
>JBJKPT010000460.1:0-3860 GCA_046706045.1 Desulfobacterales bacterium | reverse complement strand
TATGCCGCAAAAGCTTCCGGCTGTCCCCAAGGCCGAGGTTGGAAATGCCGAAGGCGGCGAGAAACCGCCAGTCCTCCACGGGCTGGGTGCGGCTCAAACGCGTGGCCTCGGCGAGGTTTCTGGACTGGACCGGCCCGAAGCCCAGGGCCTCGAAATCGGCCGGGCTTAACGCGTAGATCTTTTCCAGGCGGTCGTGGCCGGCATCCACCAGCTTTTCCACGGTCTTTACCCCGAACCAATCCGCGTTGCCCAGGGTGTTGAACCAGTAGCGGATCCGCTGGACGATCTGATCCCGGCAGGTCGCGGCGTTGGGGCAGCGCAGGAAGTCGTTTTGCCGTACCAGGCGCGTGCCGCAGGAAGGGCAGTGCGCGGGCAGCACGATCTCGGCGGCGGGCCGGCGCACCGCCTCGAGCTTGGGGATCACCTCGCCGCTTCGGATGATCTCGATCTCTGCGCCGGCGCCGATCGCGAGTTTTTCGATGGTGCCGGCGTTGTGGGCCGTGACCCGGCGGATCGTCGCTCCGGAAAGACGCACCGGTGCCACCGTCATCACCGGGGTGACGTTGCCCGTGCGGCCCACCTGCCAGGTGATCCCGAGAACCGTGGTGACCGCCGTCTCCCCCCGGGCCTTGACGGCGATCTGCCAGCGGTAATGATGGTTGGTCGCCCCCATCCGATGCTTGACCGCGGCGTTTTCGATCTCGGCCACCAGGCCGTCCACCGGGTAATCGATCCCGGCCTGGACCTGCTCGGAAATGCTCTGGATCGCGTCGACAAGCTCCCGGCCGGTGCCCTGCCAGGCGGGCAGGCCGGCATAGGGGACAAAGTGGACGGCGCCGGCATCGAGCGCTTTTCGGGCCAGATCGTTCACCTGGTCGGAGGCCACGATGCCCACGACCAGGTTTCGGGGATGCTCGAATTCGCCGGCCAGGTGCCGGTCGAAATAGGATCTGGTCATGACGATTTCGCCCAGGCCCCGGCCCCGGCCGCCCACCGGGATGACCCCCTTGTCAAAGGCGCTGGTGATGTCGAACCCGAACCGGCCGTTTCCCCGGGAGACGAGGATCGTGCCGTCGTCGCGGCCGGCCAGCCCGTCGAGCTTGGCCGTCACCCGAAAGACGAGGGCGGTTTCGCCGACCTCCGCCGCGGCCTTTTCCACCCGGGAGACGAACCGCGCCAGATCCTCGACGGTATAGGCCTTGTCCGTGGAGAGCATCGGCACGGGGTGCTTGACTTTTTGCTTCCCGCCGAACGCTTCCGGCTCCACGGTGGAAAGAAACGGGTGCTCCGGGGCCATTTGCCGGAGCCGTTCCACCAGGGCGTCGTATTCGGCATCGCTCACCAGCGGCCGGCCCCGACGGTAGGCGGCGTTGTAATCTTCGAGCCGTTGGGCAAGGGTTTCGATGGAATCGGTCATGGGGCACTTCGGAATTCAAGATTCCAGTTCTGCGAAATCAACCAGGAGCCGGGCGACACTGCGGCGCCTGGACTTGAAACGATCGGAGGAAAATCCGGGACGCCAGGTCAGATCGGCCAGGGAATCCGAGACCACGAGGAGACCGGCGGCCTCGGCCCCGCGATAGGCGCAGGCCGCGTAGACGGCCGAAAGCTCCATCTCCACGGCGGCGATCCCGGTCTGTTGAAACGCCCGGACCCGCTCCGGGGTTTCCCGGAACACCGCATCGGTGGTCCACACCGGGGCCGGACGGCAGCCGTCGATGCGGTCGCGAAGGTACCGGTAGAGGCGCTCGTGGAGGCTTCCCGGTGCGGCGATCACCGTGTCCTGGGCTTGCCCGTAATGGCGGCTGCACCCCTCGTCGGCCAGGGCCCCGGTGGCAAGCAGCGCGTCCCCGATCGACAGATCCGCGGCCACGGCCCCGCACCATCCGAAATAGACCACCCGCCGGGCCCCCCAGGCCAAAAGATTTTCCAACAGCAGGACGGCATAAGGGGCACCCACCACCGGACCGATGACCCCGATCCGGCGCCCGCCGTCCAGCCGGGCCGTGGAGAGCCGGCTCATCAGAAGCGAACGGCCCGGCCCGGCCGTGCCCGGCAGCATGGCAATGACGGCATCCAGATCCGAGCCGCTGCTCACCATGATGACCGTCTCGCCCGGAAACGGGGATCGCGCCGTCTTTTTCGGGGCTATGATGGCATCGGGCATGGGGGCCTTCGGAATTCAAGATCCAAAGCTCACTCCGGGCGGTTGAAATCCAGAAGCGCTTCCTTGACCTCGTCGATGATGTCGTAAAACCACATGAGGTCTTCGCTGGTCAAGCGCCCGGCCTTGACCGGGGCCCGGGCCGATCCGTCCTTTTTCATGAGGATCCGCGGCCCGATCTGCAACTTGGCCTCGCCGTCGCCGTAACGGTTGATGGATACCACCAGGCCCGTTTCTTCGCATTTCCACTGCTTGAGCACCTGATCCAGTTCGGGATCGTAAGGCATCGGTTGCCTCCAAATTAAGCTGAAATCTTGGTAAAATCCGCGATCCGGTCAAACAGCCCGGCGATTTTCCCCAGCAACCCCAACCGGTTTCGACGGACGGCCGGATCGTCGGCCATGACCATGACCGCATCGAAGAAGCGGTCCACGGGTTCGCGGAGGGTCGCGATGGTCATCAGGGCGTCGGTGAAATCGCCGTTTCCGAGCAGGGTGTCGACCCTGGCCGCAACGCCGTGAAAGGCCGCCAAGAGAGCGCCCTCGGCCGTGTCCTGAAACAGGGTCTCGCTCACCGCGGCGCCCGTGGCACCGGCATCGGCCTTGCGGATGATGTTGACCACCCGCTTGAAGGCCACGGCCAGGGGCTCGAAATCCGCGTTGGATTTGAGCTTCTCGAGCGCCGCGACCCGGTCCCAGACATCGGGCACGCAATCGACGGAAACCTCGGTGACCGCGGCCACGATGTCCTTGGAAAAGCCTTCGTCCACGAGAATACGGTCGATCCGCCGCCGGAAAAAGACATCGACCGCATCGGTCAATTCGTCCATCCGGCCGGCGGTTTTCTCACCGAACCGGGACAGGCCGAAACGGATCAGCGCGCGCAGGGAAAAGCCGAACCGCTTCTCCCGCATGATCTGGACGACACCGATGGCCTGGCGGCGAAGGGCGTAGGGATCGGCCGCGCCGGTGGGGGCAAGCCCCACGCTGAAGCAGCCGCAGATGGAGTCGATCTTGTCCGCGATGGAAACCAGCGCCCCGGTCAGGGTCTCGGGCAGGGCGCCGCCGGCGTGGGTGGGCCGGTAGTGTTCCTCGACGGCCACGGGGACGTCCCCGGGCTCGCCGGCCACGCCGGCGTATACCCGTCCCATGACCCCCTGGAGCTTGGGAAACTCGATCACCACCTGGCTCACCAGGTCGCACTTGCACAGCCGGGCGGTCCGGCCCACCGAACCGGAAAGCGCCGCACCGCCGCCCACGGCATCGGCCAGATGGGCCCCGATGGCGACGATCCGTTCGGTCTTTTCGAACATGGAGCCCAGCTCGGCCTGGAACAGGACGTGTTTCAGTTTTTCAAGGCGCCTTTCCGCCGGAACCTGAAGGTCGCTTCGGTAGAAAAACTGCGCATCGCTCAACCGGGCCCGCAGCACCCGCGCATGGCCGGTGGCCACCAGCTCGAGGTCCCGGGTGCGGGTGTTGTTGACGGCGACAAAGGCGTTCATGAGGTTTCCGGACGCGTCGACCACGGCGAAGTATTTCTGGTGCTCGCGCATGGCCGTGATCAGGATCTCCCGGGGGACATCGAGAAATTTCTTGTCAAAACGCCCGGCGGTGGCCACGGGGTATTCCACGAGGTTGGTCACGATATCGACCAGTTCCGGATCCGGAAGTACCCGGCCGCCGGCGGCTTCCGCGGC
>JBJKPT010000459.1:0-3894 GCA_046706045.1 Desulfobacterales bacterium | reverse complement strand
GCCTTGAACCAAACCAACGGCCTTCGCCTGCTGCCGTTTGTTCTATACATCGTCGCCCACGAGCTGATCCACATTGTCCGATTCAGCAAGTTCGTACAAAATTTTGTCGCCTCCTCGGAGGAAATCGAAACCGAGGAACGACGGGTTCACCGGGAATGTTATGCCATTCTGTCCCCGGAAAACGTCCCGGGAATGAACCGGGTTCTCGAGTTTTTCGCCGAATGGCGTAGCCCCATCGAAGACCGGCATCAGTCCGAATGGGAAGTTCATTCCCTGCCTTGACAATCCGAAAACCCACTCTATATTAAACCGGTTTTGCCCGGCCCATTCTCGGCCGGGTCCACAGGGGGATAACGAGTGACCGCACGAAACGCGCCGATTGGCGTCCGAGAAAAGGCCGAGGGGATTTTTCGACCCCCGGGGCGGCGCGCGCCACGTCGGGGATCAAAAAATTCCGGGGCCCCCGAATCGGATCACGAAATCCGGTTTCCGTTGCGGCACGAACCATTCGTTCGAGGTTGAAACGATGCCAATTTACGAATACGAATGCACCGTGTGTGGGCGAATCGAGGAAGTATTGCAAAAATTCACCGACAAACCCCTCACCACCTGTCGCCACTGCAACGGCAAACTCACCAAACTGATTTCCCACAGCGCCTTTCATCTGAAAGGCTCGGGATGGTATGTCACCGACTACGCCAAGTCATCGAACACGTCGGCGCAACCGTCTTCCGCGGGTGCCAAACCGGACGGTCAGGCCAAACCGGACAGCCAGACCAAACCGGAGACGGCGTCCAAAAAAAATGAGGCCGCAAACGCCTGATCGAGGCGAAAGGGATTCCCGTTCCGCCGGTACGCATCGAAAGGGACCCGGTGCATCGCCGTTGTCCTTCGGGCCGTGGATTTCGATTGAAAATACCGAGGGGTGGCCTTTACAAACGGCGTGCGGTGATTAGATTCGACAAAAATTTCATGGACAGATAAAAAACCGAATGCCTTCAAGTGATACCGACCATAATCGCAAAACCCTTGAACTTCCCTTGTCCGCCGTGCGCGGGGGCGGGTCCCCCGAATTTTTGATTTTTCATCCCATCCTCATTCATCCACGTCATCGACCATGACCAAAAAAGGAGAAGGAATCATGAAGCTCAAACCCTTACACGACCGTATTTTGGTGGAACGCGTAGAAGAAGCGGAAAAAACCAAGGGGGGAATCATCATCCCGGATTCGGCCAAGGAAAAGCCGGCTGAAGGCAAAGTAATCGCCGCGGGCGACGGCCGCGTCGGTGAAGACGGCAAACGGATACCTTTGCAAATCAAGGCCGGCGATCGGATTCTGTTCGGCAAATACTCCGGAACCGAAGTAAAAATCGACGGTGAAGAGTACCTGATCATGCGCGAAGACGATGTGCTCGGTGTCATTGAATAGTGCCTATCCACGAATGGCCCTGCCGCACGATTTCGCCATCGGGATTGAGCTCAATGAAAATCGCGCATCCGTGAATGGACACTGAACCGTTTTAGCAATTCAACAAAAAATACAACGCATACGGAGGAGAGGTAACATGGCTGCAAAAGAGATCAAATACGACATGCGGGCACGCGAAGCAATGCTCAACGGCGTGAAGACCCTCGCCGACGCCGTGGTCGTCACCCTCGGCCCGAAAGGACGCAATGTCGTCATCGAAAAATCGTGGGGCTCTCCCACGGTAACCAAGGATGGTGTCACGGTCGCGAAGGAAATCGAACTGGAAGACAAGTTCGAAAACATGGGCGTGCAGATGGTCAAGGAAGTCGCCAGCAAGACCAGCGACATGGCCGGCGATGGCACGACCACGGCCACGGTTCTCGCCCGGTCCATTTACGAGGAAGGCCAGAAGCTGGTCGCCGCCGGCAATAACCCCATGTCCATCAAACGCGGCATCGATAACGCCGTGGATACGGCCGTCAAGGAACTGCGCAAACTGAGCAAACCGACCAAGGATCAGCGGGAAATCGCCCAGGTCGGCACCATCAGCGCCAATAACGACGAAACCATCGGCAACATCATCGCTGAGGCCATGAACAAAGTCGGCAAGGAAGGCGTGATCACCGTCGAAGAAGCCAAGGCCATGGAGACCACCCTGGAGGTGGTCGAAGGAATGCAGTTTGATCGCGGCTATCTTTCCCCCTATTTTGTCACCGACTCCGAAAAAATGGTCGTCTCCCTGGAAGATCCCTACATCCTCATCAATGAAAAGAAAATCAGCAGCATGAAGGACCTGCTGCCGATCCTCGAGCAAGTCGCCAAGATGGGACGCCCGCTTCTGATCATCGCCGAGGACGTCGACGGCGAAGCACTCGCCACCCTGGTGGTCAACAAACTGCGCGGCACGCTGCAGGTCGCCGCGGTCAAGGCCCCGGGGTTCGGCGACCGCCGGAAGGCCATGCTCGAAGACATCGCCATTCTGACCGGGGGCCAGGCCGTCTCCGAAGATCTCGGCATCAAGCTCGAGAACATCTCCCTCCAGGACCTGGGCAAAGCCAAGCGCATCTCCATCGACAAGGACAACACCACCATCGTCGACGGTGCCGGCTCCCGCTCCGCCCTTGAAGGCCGGGTCAAGCAAATCCGCGCGCAGATCGAAGAAACCACCTCCGATTACGATCGTGAAAAACTTCAGGAGCGTCTGGCCAAGCTGATCGGCGGCGTGGCGGTCATCAACGTCGGTGCCGCAACCGAGACCGAAATGAAAGAAAAGAAGGCCCGCGTGGAAGATGCGCTGAACGCCACCCGCGCCGCCGTGGAAGAAGGCATCGTTCCGGGTGGCGGTGTCGCGCTTGTGCGGTGCATCCCCGCCCTCGAGAAGCTGCGGATCAAGGCCGACCAGAAGCTCGGGGTCAAGGTGGTCATGCGCGCGATGGAAGAACCCTTGCGCCAGATCGCCAACAATGCGGGATACGAAGGCTCCGTTGTCATCGACAAGGTGAAAAACGGCGAAGGCGCATTTGGCTACAACGCCGAAACCAATACCTATGAAGATCTGATGGCAGCGGGCGTCATCGACCCGACCAAAGTCGTGCGCTTCGCGCTGCAAAACGCCGCCAGCGTGGCCTCGCTCATGTTGACCACCGAGGCCATGGTCGCCGAGAAGCCGGAGGACAAAGACGCCGCCGGCGGCGGCATGCCCGGCGGCGGCATGCCCGGTGGCATGGGCGGCATGGGCGGCATGGGCGGCATGATGTAATGGATCGCCGCTGATCGTCTCGACCCAAGAGACGGTTCTTGAAAAGCCCGGGCGGATGAGCTGCCCGGGCTTTTTCATTGCGCCGTTTTGCTGCCCTCTAAGCCCCCAATCCACCGAAGCATTCCCAAACTCATTGAAACGCTTGACAAAAAATCGCATCCGGGATTATTAATGAGCGCAAGGCCTGCCCGAAGATGCCGAAAGGGGCTTTGCCATGGATCCGTTGCCATGTTTTTTTATCCAATGAACCTTGTTCGCTTTAAACCTTCGGCCTTGGTTGCCGCCCCTTCCCGACAGGCCACGCAACGGGCATTTACCCAACCACCATGCCCACCCAGGGGGATGCGATGAAACCCAGAACTTCCCGCCGTCCCGGTTTACGCCAGACCCGCTTTACGGCAACGATCGCCGCCATGTTCCCGTTCGTGGGGATGTTTGCGATGTTTTGCCTGGTGATCACCGCCTTTGCGGGGCTCGCCCGAGCAGACGAAACGTCGAAAAACAAGAAAACCATCGAAAACCAGATCGGATTTTACTACGTCGTCAAGAAGGGCGACACCCTGTGGGACCTGTCGAAAAAATTTTCCGACAACCCCTGGCTCTGGCCGCAGTTATGGCAGGAAAACGACCAGATCCACAATCCGCACCTGATTTATCCCGGTGAACG
>JBJKPT010000458.1:0-11872 GCA_046706045.1 Desulfobacterales bacterium | reverse complement strand
GCGGTCGCCTCCCCGGTCACCAGGATTCGCGGTATGCGGGCCATTGGGCGCTCCTTATCGTTTCAATAAATCCATCCCTGCCTAAATCCTGACCGCCTGTCAAGCATAAATTACCTGTCCCCTTTTTACTCTTCTTCCCGCAGCAAATTGATTCTAATAAAATATTCAGCGCCAATGGACGAAATCGAACTGCCGACAAGGAAATTTTTGACCCCGGTGGTATTAAGGCGCTGGCAGTCGATGGCGAGCTGTAAGGACCGGCGGCAGCCCAGGAAGAGCGGAGGAAGCCCTACAAATCAAGCTCGGCGTGCGATCCCAGACGGACAAGATCGAGATAATCGTTATCGGGTTTCCGGTAGATCAAGACCAAATCGGGCTTGAGGTGGCAATCTCGATGGTCCGCCCACTCGCCGGAAAGGGGGTGATCAAAATGACGATGTGGCAACGGCGTATCGGCGGCAAGCAAATTGACGACACCCATCAAGACGGTATCGAGGGTTTTGCCTGGCCGCCCTGACTTTTCTCGTTTATAGTCGCGCTTGAATCGGCTGGTGTGCCTAATCTTCCGCATTCAGACTCGCAAGCAGGTTATCGGCGGAGCCGACATCGACAAGTTCGCCTCGCCTTGCCGCTTTCATGGCCTCAATGGTCTCTTCATTGGGAATAAGCGGCTCAAAAGGCAGCGGCTTTTCCTTTGCAATCCGCATCATCATCAGACGGAATGCATCCGACACCGTAAGGCCAATCGAAGCAAGCACGGCTTCCGCTTCTGCTTTCACGTGCCCATCGATTCTAGCGCGAACAACAGAATTCGCAGCCATAATAAAATCTCCTTTGGCCTACATTGTAGCTCACAAGGTGGTCATCGTCAAGTTACTGTACCGTTTCGTTCATCGGCTGACGAACCTGACCAACTTTTCAAATCCCCTTTTTCTCCGAATAGTTCCGGAACTCCTGCTGGTTCTGGTTCAACGCCTTTTAATCCCCTCGTCCGTGCCGTAATCACGCCGGAGCGCCGCCTGCTGGCTGTAACCCCACAGCGACTCACACTGCGCTGCATAGGGGCCATTTATCCCCTGAAATACCGACGTGAGCCTCAATATTTGACCGATGTGTGGGGTATAGCGTGGGGTAGGGTGGAATCCGGAAACAAACAAGGGGTTACGGAACCAACCGTAACCCCTTTGGATTTCTTGGTAGCGGTGGCTGGATTCGAACCAACGGCCTTCGGGTTATAACGCTGAGCAGGACCAGGCAGCAGGCGAAATTATTTTCGTGAACCACCGCTCCCCGATTTGGTGAAAGAGCGCACAAGGAACCCTAACTGCTCGCTTAACCTGGCTGAGCTGGGCCATTACCCAATGCCGAGCACTTTCGTTTTCGTGTTGAGTGTTGGGTATAGTGTTGGGTATTAATTTTTGAACATAAAAGATGGGTTGCGGCAATTGCAGCAACCCATTGATTTTATTATGGCGTCCCCAAGGGGATTCGAACCCCTGTCGCCGGCGTGAAAGGCCGGTGTCCTGGACCGGGCTAGACGATGGGGACGGGAAGCATTCGGGGTGGTGGGCCGTGTTGGACTCGAACCAACGACTCTCTGCTTAAAAGGCAGATACTCTACCGTCTGAGTTAACGGCCCCCTGCATCGGGAAAGCGCTCTTGTATAGTGTTCGGTGTTTTGTGTCAACCCAAAATTCGGATTCGCCGAACGCTATAGTGTTCATCCCAGGATCGGCAATTTTGCGTGAGGTCAAGGCGAACGGATGATTGGAACCGGAGAAATAGCGCGGCTATTTCGAGGATTCCAATCGGTCGGCCAACGCAGAAATCGCGGAAAAGGGCCATTCTGAGATGGGCACTCGCTAAGGGCGCGCGGAGCCTACCGTAGACCGGTTTTCCAGCAGCGAGAGAAGCCGTTGATGAATATTGTCGAATCCGCCGTTGCTCATGACGAGCACGACGTCGCCGGGGCGGCAGCCACGCCCCAGCTCCTCCAAGACCCCTTCGGTGGTCTCGAAAAACCGGGCGTCAACGCCCCGGGCCGAAAGGGCCGAGACCAGCCGAACCGGTTCGATTCGGTCGGCCTCGGGCACCTTGGAAAGGGCCGATGGATTTCGGATCAGGACCCGGTCGGCATCGTCAAAGACCCGGGCGTAGGCGTCCTGAAACACCTTTCGCATGCTCGTGTTGGTGCGCGGTTCGAAAACGGCGATCAGGCGCCCGGCCCCGACCATCGGCCGGATGGCGTGGATGGTTTCCCGCACGGCGGTGGGATGATGGGCGAAATCGTCGATCACGGTGACCCCGCCGACCACGCCGCGCACGTCCTGCCTGCGGCGCACTCCGGAAAAGGTTGCAAGCCCACGGGCGATCGCCTCGAACGAAAGGCCGATGTCGCTTGCCACGGCAATGACCGAAAGAGCGTTCAAGACATTATGCATGCCGGGCATCCGGAGCCGGCAGGCCCCCTGGTCCCGGCCCTGGTGAAAAACGCGGAAATGGGTCCACGGCGGCTTGAAGTCGACGCCGGAAACCTGCCAAGAGGCGGCATCCGCCGCTTTCCCGTAGCCGATGACCCGGCCGGGACAGGCGGCCGCCACCCGATCGAGCACCGGGTCCCCGGCCCGGGCCACGACCAGGGCGGTCTCGTCCACGATGGCCATCAATCGTGAAAAGGCCGAGGCCACGTGATCCAGGTCGCGGTAAATATCGGCATGATCGAATTCAATGCCGGTGACGATGACCGCCCGCGGCGGATAATGGAGAAACTTCGGCCCCTTGTCGAAAAACGCCGTGTCGTACTCATCGCCTTCCAGCACCACAAAGGGCCCGGCGCCCAGGCGCACGTTGCTGTCGAAATCCTTCAGGATGCCGCCGATCATAAAGGCGGGGTCCAGTCCCGCGCAATGAAGCACCCAGGCGAGCAGGCCGCTGGTGGTCGTCTTTCCATGGGTGCCGGTGACCATGAGAACCGGTCGACCGGCCACGAGAAACCGGTTTACCGCCTGAGGCAGCGAGCAGTAGGGGATCCCCTGCCGGGCCACGGCCCGGACCTCGGGATTGTCTCGGCTCACGGCATTTCCGATCACGACAAGCTCAGGGACCGGTGTCAGGTGCTCTTCTTGAAAGCCCTCGAACACCGGGATGCCGCGATCCCGGAGAAAATCGCTCATGGGGGGGTAGACGTTTCGATCGGAGCCCGTGACCCGGTAGCCCATGGTCTTCAGGCTGAGGGCAAGAGCCCCCATGGCGGTTCCGCAAATCGCCACCAAGTGGATGCGGGCAAGGGCATCGGGGATCCGGTTCAGGGACGCGTCCAGAGGGGATGGCGATTGAAGATTCACGGTTTAAGATTCAAGATTCAGGTTTGACGGTACCGCAACAAGTCCTCGATCCGCCATGCCGGTCCCGGACCGGGTCCGGCACGACGGAAGAAATGGCTTTTTACGACTTCATCCGGGTTCCGGATTCATGGTTCAAAAAGTGTATGGATAGCACGAAATGAGGAAAATACGCCAGGCACAAGATGCAACCGGTCACGGGTCGAGTCCCCAAACGTCGCGGCAGATCACCTCCGCAACCGGTTTTCTCTGCCGTTCGCCGTGCTCCATGGCTTTGTGCTTGTCATTCAAATGGCCCTCGCCTCCAGGATAGCCCACCCCGATCAGGGTGATCACGATGTATTCATCGGGGATCCGGAACGCCGCCTTGATCTTCAAGGGATCGAAGCCGGCGATCGCGTGGGCGTAAAGCCCTTCCCGGACCGCCTGGAGCATGAGATTTTCCGAAGCCAGGCCGCAATCGAACAGGGCGTAGTCGCGCCGGTCGTTCAGCCGGCAGCCGAATTCGATCTTGGTCGCCACGACCACCACGAGGGGGGCGTCCTTCATCCAGTAGGTGGCGCCGGAAAGGGCTTCGTGCACTTTTTTCAGTGCCGCATCGCCGGTCACCACCAGAAACCGCCAGGATTGGTTGTTGAAACAGGAAGGCGCGTAGGTCGCCGCGGTCATGAGCCGCCCCACCACGGCCTCGGGAATCTTTTTTTCGCTCAGGGCACGATAGGCGCGCCGCCTGAAAATCTCATCCATCAGCTCGCTCATGCAATCCACCTCCCCGCCTGAGGGTTCGTGTTGAAACAGCGGTTTTTCCGTTTCGTTGATTGTGGCGCCGGCAACCGCCGGTGTCAATGGATGCTCTGTGTTTGCCCCATCCCGCCACGGCGATCGCTGTCACCGCAAGCGCCGATTCGGCGCACGCCGTGCCGGCACCGGCGGATTAAATCAATCTTGACATTAATCCAGGCCCGGATGATAGGATGGGTCCATTGGGTTCCGCAAACGACGAATGCATTCTCAGCCTTCGATAACGCACTGCCCTCGTATTCTCCACAATGGTGCACGGGGACCTTCGTCACCCCGGCGGATGACTTGGATATTTTAAAATTCTATATCGGAATGGATACCGACGTGAGACACGCCATCCCCATCGATCAAGCCGTGGGCCACGTCCTGGCCCATGATGTCACGCGCATCGTGCCGGGCCAGAGCAAGGGGCCGGCATTCAAAAAAGGCCACATCATCCGGGAAAAGGATCTGGAGACCCTGCTCGACATGGGCAAGGCGCATGTCTACGTGCTTGAATTGTCTTCCGGCCAGGTCCACGAAGACGTTGCGGCCCAGCGGATCGCCGAGGCCGCGGCCGGAGCGGGCATCGCATTGAGCCAGCCTTCCGAAGGCCGCGTGAACCTCGTCGCCGGTTTCACGGGCCTTCTCAAGGTGAACGTGGCGGCGTTGAACCGGCTAAACGCCGTCGATGACGTGGTTTTCGCCACCCTGCACGGCAACCACCGGGTTGAGGCCGGCCGGGCCGTGGCCGGCACCCGGGTGATCCCCCTGGTGGTCTCCGAAGACCGGGTCGCGGCGGCGGAGGCGGTATGCCGGGAGGAGGCGCCGCTCATTTCCATAAAGCCGTTTCAATCCTTTCGGGTGGGGATGATCACCACCGGCAGCGAAGTCTTTGAGGGGCGCATCCCGGATGCGTTCGGTCCGGTGGTGGAAAAGAAATTCAACGATCTCGGCAGCCGGATCCAGCGTCAGATTTACGTTTCCGACGACGTCGAAAAGACGATCGAGGCCATCCGCACCCTGATGGCGGAAGGCGCCCAGATGGTGGTCCTGACCGGCGGCATGTCCGTCGACCCGGACGACCGCACCGCGGCCGGCATCCGGGCCACCGGTGCGGACATCGTTACCTACGGCGCCCCCACCTTTCCGGGCGCGATGTTCATGCTCGCCTACCTCGGCGAGGTGCCGGTGCTGGGGCTCCCGGGTTGCGTCATGTATCACCGGACCAGCGTTTTCGATCTCGTGGTTCCGCGGCTGCTCGCCGGTGAGCGAATCACCCGTGAGGATATTGTCGCGATGGGCTACGGCGGCCTCTGCGCGGGGTGCGCCGAATGCCGCTACCCCTTGTGCGGTTTCGGCAAAGTGTGAGGCGCGGGGTCGATGCCGATGAAACACCGTGGACTTAAAGAAACCGGGGACCACCGGAAATTGGGGCAATCCTCGACCGGGGGGGGGTGTATTTATCGTTCCGGTGGGAACAACGGTTCGATGTGGCGGGCTGAGGGCCAGACGGGGTACTTCTAATTTCATTCGGAAGGAGGAGACGTCATGATTAAAAAAACGATCCGTGTCAATGGGACCGACGTCACGGTGGTGGCGCCGGCCGAAGAGTCCCTTGCCAACGTCCTGCGGGGCCAGCTCGGCCTGACCGGCACCAAGGTGGGCTGCGGGGAGGCCCAGTGCGGCTGCTGCAACGTGATCCTGGACAACAAGCTCGTGCGCTCCTGCGTCACCAAGATGTCCAAGGTGGCCGAGGGGGCGTCGATCACCACCATCGAAGGCGTCGGCACGCCGGCGCACATGCATCCGCTCCAGCTCGCCTTCATCGTCCACGGGGCGATCCAGTGCGGGTTCTGCACCCCGGGGTTCATCGTCTCCGCCAAGGCGTTGCTGGACGAAAAGCCCAAACCCAGCCGGGAAGACGTCCGCGAATGGTTCAACCAGCACCGCAACGCCTGCCGCTGCACCGGTTACAAGCAGATCGTGGACGCGGTGATGGATGCGGCCAGGGTCCTGCGGGGCGAGATGAAGGCCGAGGCCCTGTTGTTCAAGATGCCCGCCGACGGGGAGATGTGGGGCGGCAAGCATCCCCGGCCCACGGCGGTGGCCAAGGCCACCGGCACCATCCACTACGGCGCCGATCTGGGGTTGAAGATGCCCGGGGGCACCCTGCAACTGGCCCTGGTCCAGGCCACGGCCTCCCACGCGAACATCAAGGCCATCGACACCGCGGAAGCCGAAAAGATGCCGGGGGTGGTCAAGGTCGTCACCCACAAGGACATCAAAGGCAAAAACCGCATCACCGGGCTCATCACCTTCCCCACCAACAAGGGCGACGGCTGGGACCGGCCGATCCTCTGCGACAAGAAGGTCTACCAGCTGGGGGACGCCATCGCCATCGTCTGCGCCGAAACCCAGGCCCAGGCCCAGGCCGCGGCTGAAAAGGTCCGGGTCGACCTGGAGGTGCTGCCGGCCTACCTGAGCGCACCGGCGGCCATGGCCGAGGACGCCATCGAGATCCATCCGGGCACCCCCAACACCTACTACGAGATCCCCATCAAAAAGGGGGGGGAGACCGCGCCGCTGATGGCCAAGGCGGCCCATGTGGTGGAGGGCGAGTACTACCTCCAACGGCAGCCCCACCTCACCATGGAAACGGACGTGGGCTGCGCCTACATGGACGACGAGGGCCGGCTCACCATTCACTCCAAGAGCATCGGCATCTTACTGCACCACGCCATGAACGCCCCGGGGCTGGGCATCGCCCCCGAAAAACTGCGCCTGGTGCAGAACCCCGCCGGCGGAACCTTCGGCTATAAATTCAGCCCGACCATGGAAGCCCTGGTCGGGGCCGCCTGCATGGCAACCGGCCGGCCGGTGTTTCTGCGTTACAACTACTACCAGCACATCACCTACACCGGCAAACGCTCGCCCTTCTGGATGAAGCTCAAATACGGCGCCGACGCCCAGGGAAAAATCACGTCCATGGAAAGCGACTGGAGCGTCGACCACGGCCCCTACTCCGAATTCGGAGACCTTCTGACCATGCGGGGAGCCCAGTTCATCGGAGCCGGCTACGGCATCGCCAACATCCGCGGCAAGGGACGCACCGTGGCCACCAACCACGCCTCGGGCTCGGCCTTCCCGGCCTACGGCTCCCCCCAGAGCTTTCTTGCCAGCGAGAGCATGATCGACGAACTGGCGGCCAAGATGGGCATGGACCCCTTGGAGCTGCGGGCGAAGAACGTCTACCAAAAAGGGGACACCTCCCCCTGCGGCCAGGCCCCGGAGGTCTACAGCTTCCCGGAAATGGTGGACAAGCTGCGCCCCCTCTACAAGGCGGCCAAGGAAAAAGCCAAAAAGGAATCCAGCGCCGGGGTGAAAAAGGGCGTGGGGATTTCCCTTGGCATCTACGGATGCGGGCTGGACGGACCGGACGCCTCCGAGGTCCGGGTGGAGCTCAATTCCGACAACACCGTGACCCTCTACAGCTCCTGGGAAGACCACGGCCAGGGGGCCGACATCGGCGCCCTGGGAACCGCCCACAAGGCCCTGCGGCCCCTCGGGCTCGGTCCGGAAAAAATCCGCCTGGTCATGAACGACACGGCCGTCACCCCCAACAGCGGCCCCTCGGGCGGCAGCCGTCAGCAGGTCGTCACCGGAAACGCCATCGTCAACGGGTGCCAGATGCTGGTGAACGCCATGAAGAAGCCGGGGGGCGGTTTCCGGACCTACGAAGCGATGAAGGCCGAAAACATCCCCGTCAGCTATTCGGGGAACTGGACAGCCTCCATGTGCACGGCCTGTGACATGGAAACCGCCCAGGGCAAGCCGTTTTCGACCTACATGTACGGCCTCTTCATGGCCGAGGTGGCCGTGGACACGAAGACAGGAAAGACCGTCGTGGAAGGCTACACCGTCATCGCCGATGTCGGCAAGATCAACAACCGCATGGCCGTGGACGGCCAGATTTACGGCGGGGTGGCCCAGGGCATCGGTCTGGCCCTGTCCGAGGATTTCGAGGACTTGAAAAAGCACACCTCGCTCAAGGCCTGCGGCATGCCTTATGCCAAGGACATCCCGGACAAGTTCGACATTCACTACGTCGAGACCCCGCGGCCGAACGGCCCCTTCGGGGCGGCCGGGGTGGGCGAGCTGCCCCTGACCGCCAGCCACGTGGCCGTGATCAACGCCATCGCCAACGCCACCGGAGCCCGGGTCCGGCACCTGCCGGCCATTCCGGAAAAGGTCCTGGCCGCCATGAACAAAGCGTAACGTTTCGATCGCGGCAGTGCTTCCGCGGTCGGATCGATGGGATTAACGCAACGGCGAATCCCCGTTCCGGGGAATTCGCCGTTTCAGCCCTTCTTTGAATATGGAACAAGACGAACTCATCCGCCTGGAAGATCGTTGCATTCAGGAACACCCGGCCGCCTGCGTCGCCGCCTGCCCCATCCATGTGAACGCCCGGGCCATGGCGGCGGCGGTTGCCAAGGGGGACGTTGCCGCGGCGGCGGCGATCTTCCGCAAATCCGTCCCCTTTCCGGGGATCATCGCCCGGATCTGCGATCATCCGTGCCAGGCGGTCTGCAAACGGGGCGAGGCAGGGGCGCCCATCGCCATTCGGGAGCTCGAACAGGCCTGCCTGGCGTGGGCCCCGGATGCGGGCGGCGTGCCGCCGGCGCTCCCCCGGAAGGAAAACCGGGTGGCCGTGGCCGGTGGCGGCCTGAGCGGCCTCACCGCCGCCTTCGATCTGGCGAAGAAAGGGTACGGGGTCGTCGTTTTCGAAAAATCGGACCGCCTCGGCGGCAGCCTCTGGCAGTTCTCCACGGAGACGCTTCCATGGGACGTGCTCGCGGCGGATTTCAAGGTATTGGAATCGCTTGGAATCGAGGTGCGCTTCAACGCGGCGGTCGGCGAAGCGCATCCCCTTTCCACCCTCTGCAAAGGGTTCGACGCCGTCTACCTCGCCATGGGCAAAGGATTCGGATTCCCGCTGGGCCTCGGTCTCGACGCTGCCGGCCGGATCGCCGCAGATCCCGTCACCTTTGCCACCGACAGGGAAGGGGTGTTTGCCGGCGGCGGCATGATACGGACGCCGGAGGCGCAATCCCCCATCGGGTCCATGGCGGACGGACGCCGCGCCGCCATCTCCATCGACCGCTTCCTTCAACACGTCTCCTTGACGGCATCCAGGACCGGCGAGGGATCCGTTAAGACCCGGCTTTACACCAAAACGGAAGGGATCCCCGCCCTTCCCGCGGTTTCCATGGCAAATCCGGCGAAGGGGTACTCCGCCGAGGAAGCCGTCCGGGAAGCGCAGCGGTGCATCCAGTGCGAGTGCCTCGAATGCGTCAAGGTCTGCGCGTACCTGAACCGGTTCCATGCCTACCCCAAGCGCTATATCCGCCAGATCTACAACAACCTCTCGATCGTCATGGGACACCGCACCGCCAACACGCTCATCAACTCGTGCAGCCTCTGCGGCCTCTGCCAGGAAGTTTGCCCGGAAGACCTTCACATGGGGGAGGTCTGCAAAACAGCACGGAAGATCCTCGTCGACCAAGGCAAGATGCCCCCCTCGGCCCATGATTTTGCGCTCCGGGACATGGCCTTCAGCAACGGCGAGACCTGCGCCCTCGCGCACCACGCGCCCGGAACCGAAACCAGCCGCTACCTCTTCTTTCCCGGATGCCAGTTGAGCGGATCGTCGCCGGAGCAGGTCAAAAAAACCTACGCCTTGCTGAGGGAAAGGCTCTCCGGAGGGGTGGGGTTCATGCTCGGCTGCTGCGGGGCCCCGGCGGACTGGTCCGGCCGGAGCGCGCTGTTTGACGATACCCTTGAGCGCTTCGCAACCCAATGGGAAGGCATGGGGCGCCCTCAGGTGATCGCCGCCTGCTCGACCTGCCGCGAGATCTTTAAAACCCACGGGGGGCAGGAAAATATCCTCTCCCTGTGGGAAGTGTTCGACCGGTTGGGCCTGCCGGAAACGGCCCCGGCCGGGATGCCCAAAACCGTGGCCGTCCACGACCCCTGCACGACGCGCCATGATCCGAAAATCCACGCCGGCGTGCGGAACATCCTCTCCCGGATGGGGGTTGCGGTCGAGGAGCTGCCCTTGAACCGTGATCGGACCGAGTGCTGCGGCTACGGTGGCCTCATGTTCTTCGCCAACCCGGAGCTTGCCAAAGAGGTCATCGACCGGCGGATCGCGGCGAGCCCCGCGGACTACCTCGCCTATTGCGCCATGTGCCGGGACTACCTCGCCTCCCGGGGAAAGCGGACCGTCCATCTCCTCGATCTGATGTTCGGCGCCCCCGGCGCAGCCGACCGGCGGGGTCCGGGATACACCGACCGCCATGAAAACCGCGCGCGCCTGAAGCGCGCCATGCTCAAGGAACTCTGGGGGGAAACCGTGGAAGAAGAAACCCCTTATGGCGCCATTACCCTGGTCGTCGCCGAAGGGCTTCGGGAGACCCTCGAAGCCCGGCAGATTCTCGATGAAGACATCGAACGGGTGATCGATACCGCCGAACGGACGGGAAACAAGCTGTTCAACCGGAAAACCGGCCGTTTTCTCGCCCACCTCAAGCCGACCCGGGTGACGTACTGGGTCGACTACACCCCGCTGCCGGATGGGACCTTCGCCGTCCACAACGCCTACAGCCACCGGATGGAAATCGTGGAGGACGCAACATCGTGAGCGAGCACGAGAAAAACGCCGCGGAATCCCCCGGCCCCTGGTGGTGCACCCGGTGCGATATGCCCCTCGAGACGGGCAGTGTCAACATCGCCTACCTGGGGAGCACATTTCCCGTGGATCTCCTCCGCTGCCCGGTCTGCCGCCAGGTCTTCATCCCCGAGGATCTGGCCCTGGGGAAGATGGTCGAGGTGGAAAAGGTCTTGGAGGATAAATAGTGTCCATCCCAGAATGGCCCTTTTGCGCGATTTCCGCCTTGGCCGATCGATTGGGATAGCGATACCGATATCGATTGCAATAGCGGTACCGATTGCGATACCGATACCGATTGCGATACCGAAATCGATTTCGAGATTCGAATTTCTCGCCTTCTATCGATGCCCCGCTGGATTGGGCCGCCTGAGGGTAGGAAACCATGGCGTTTGCGCCGGCACGAAACATCTATGAGGAAGCCCCCCTTCGAAAGATCGGCGGCGGATGGCTCCGGCCCGGCGGACCGGCCCTCACCGAAAGGGCCGTCGCCCTTTCGGGCCTCGCGCCCGGCGCCCGGGTGCTGGACCTGGGCTGCGGCACCGGTGCCACGCTTCGGCGGCTTGCGACGGGGTTCGGCCTTCATGCCGTGGGGATGGACCCCTCCATCCTTCTCCTGAACGAGGGGAGAACAAACCGGGATGCGGCCCCGGTGATGCGCGCCTCCGGAGAATCCATTCCCATCGCCGCCGGCGCGATGGACGCCGTGCTCGCCGAATGCAGCCTTTCGGCCACCCGCGACGTGGACCGGGTCCTCGCCGAATGCTGCCGGATCCTGGGAGAAGGCGGAACGCTCCTCGTTCACGACGTCTACGCCCGGAACCCGGAAGGGGTTGCCGAAATCGCCCGCCTCCCCCTCGGGACCTGCCTGCGGGGCGCCGTCTCGAGGGCCGAATGGGCATCCCGGCTTGGCGCCCATGGGTTTCGGCTCTGCGTCTGGGAGGATCATTCCACGGTGCTCAAGGAATTCGCGGCCCGAATGATTTTCGCCTGCGGCTCCCTCGACGCCTTCTGGGGA
>JBJKPT010000457.1:0-3477 GCA_046706045.1 Desulfobacterales bacterium | reverse complement strand
CCGGACCGGGTTTACCTCGTTGGCCGTTTTGTATTTGATCCACATGTCGATGACGTCCTTGGTGAACACATCGCCCTTGAGCAACCAGTCGTGATCGGCTTCGAGGGCCGCCAGGGCTTCGTCCAGGGAGCCGGGAGCCGAGTCGATCTCGGCCAGCTCTTCCGGCGGCAGGTCGTAGATGTTTTTATCCAGAGGATCGCCCGGATCGATCTTGTTTTCAATTCCGTCGATGATGGCCATCAGCATGGCCGAAAACGCGAGGTACCCGTTGCAGGAGGGATCCGGCGTGCGGAACTCGAGGCGTTTGGCTTTGGGCGACGGCGAATACATCGGGATCCGGATGGCCGCGCTGCGGTTCCGGCTGGAATAGGCGAGGTTCACCGGCGCTTCAAATCCCGGCACGAGGCGCTTGTAGGAGTTCGTCGTGGGGTTGGTGATGGCGCACAGGGCCTTGCAGTGTTTCAGGATGCCGCCGATGGCGTATAGCGCTTCCTGGGAAACGCCGGCGTATTTGTCGCCGGCAAACAGCGGCTTGCCGTTTTTCCAGATGGACAGGTGGGAATGCATGCCGGAGCCGTTGTCTTCAAACAGCGGCTTGGGCATGAAGGTGACGGTGTGGCCGTTTTTGGCCGCGACGTTTTTCAAGACGTACTTGAACCAGACGAGTTGGTCGGCCATCTGCAGCAGCGGCTTGAACCGCATGTCGATTTCCGCCTGTCCGGCGGTCGCCACCTCGTGGTGCTGGCATTCCACGTCGATGCCGAGTTTTTCCAGGGTCAGCAACATCTCCGAGCGCAGGTCCTGGAACTTGTCCATGGGAGGAACCGGGAAATAGCCTTCCTTGTAACGGGGCTTGTATCCGAGGTTCGGGCATTCATCCCGGCCGGTGTTCCAGGACCCTTCGACGGAGTCCAGGGCGTAAAACGCGCCGTTTCGTCCGGACTCGAAACGGACATCGTCGAAAATGAAAAACTCGGCTTCGGGGCCGACATAGGCGGTGTCGCCGATACCGGTGTTTTTCAGGTAAGCTTCGGCCTTCTGGGCGATGTAACGCGGATCCCGACTGTAGGGCTCACGGGTGATGGGGTCCACGATGTTGCCGATCATCACCAGGGTCGGGTGCTCGAAAAACGGGTCCATTGTTGCCGTGGAGGGGTCCGGGATCACGAGCATGTCGGAGGCGTTGATTGCCTGCCAGCCGCGAATGCTCGATCCATCAAAGCCGAAGCCGTCATCGAAGCTGGATTCGGTCAGCTCGACGATGGGTACCGAAAAATGCTGCCACACACCCGGAAAATCCATAAACCGAAGGTCAACGACTTTCGCGCCGTTTTCTTTGACCATGTCCAATACGTTTTGGGGTGTCATCTGTGATAGTCTCCTTCCATCGATTCCGTTGGTTTTGGTTTTGGTGCCGCAAAAAAAGAGATCGCCACATCGAGTTCATCCGTGGATGAACACTAAATCGCGTCCATTCCGGTTTCGCCGGTCCGCACCCGGACGGCCTGTTCCATGGGAACGACGAAGATTTTTCCGTCTCCCAGTTTGCCCGTGTTGGCGGACTTGCAGATGGCTTCGATGACCGGATCGACCTGATCGTCTCCAATGACGATCTCGATTTTGATTTTTGGTATGAAATCGACGACGTATTCCGCGCCGCGGTAGATTTCCTTGTGCCCTTTCTGCCGGCCGTAGCCTTTGACCTCCGAAACCGTCATCCCTTGGATGCCGATCTCGTTTAAAGCCTCCTTGACGTCGTCGAGCTTGAACGGCTTGATGATCGCTTCGATCTTTTTCATGGGTATCCCTCCTCGAAGGTTCTTGGAAAACCGGACGCATCTGGACTACATTTCAAACGCCCGCTCGCCGTGGATGGCGCTGTCCAGCCCCCGGATTTCCACGTCTTCCTCCACCCGGAGACCACCGGTCAACAGCCGGGTGAGCATGGCGACGATGGCCGTGCCGATCGCCGTATAGCCGGCGGTGGCCAGGATGGTGACAAACTGGATCCAAACCTGTTTCGGGTTGCCGTAAAAAAGGCCGGATGCGCCTTTTGCGATGGCCGGGCAGGCGAAAATTCCCGTGGCGAGCGCTCCCCACACACCACAGAGGCCGTGCACCCCAAAGGCATCCAGGGAATCGTCGTAGCCGAAGCGGTTCTTCAGCACGACCACCGCGAAGAATCCAAGCAGGCCGGCGGCACAGCCGATGATCAGCGCGGCGGGCATGGTCACGTAGCCGGCCGCCGGCGTGATGGCGACGAGGCCGGCGACGATTCCCGATGCGAGACCGAGCACGGTCGGTCGTTTCTCGAAGATCCATTCGGCGGCCATCCAGCTCAATGCGGCGATGGCCGCCGAGGTGTTGGTGGCCATGAAGGCCGAAGCGGCGATCCCGTCGGCGGCCAATTCGCTGCCCGCGTTAAACCCGAACCACCCGAACCACAAAAGCCCCGCCCCAAGGGCGCAGAGGGTGATGCTGGAGGGAAACATCGCTTCCCGGCCGTAACCGATCCGTTTGCCGACGAACATGGAGAGCACGAGCCCGGCCACGCCGGCATTGATGTGCACCACGGTGCCGCCGGCAAAATCCAGGGCACCCATGGCGTGGATCCAACCGCCCCCCCACACCCAGTGAGCGATCGGCGCATAGATGAACGTCAACCATAACACGGAGAAGACGAGCCATGCGGAAAATTTCATCCGATCGACGATGGAGCCGAGGACCAGGGCCACGGTGATGGCGGCAAATGTCATCTGAAACAGGACGAAGACGAACGTCGGAATCGTTCCGGTCAGGCTTTCCGGAGTGATTCCTCTCAACGCCACGAAATCCATGTTGCCGATCAAGTGGGCGACATCGGGGCCAAAGGCCAGGGAATAGCCCCACAACATCCAGACCACACTTGCCACGCAATAGGCGGCGACGGTCATGGCAATGGTGTTGAGAAGATTTTTGTACCGCGACATCCCGCCGTAAAATAGCGCGAGGCCCGCGGGGGTCATCATCATCACCAGCGCCGTGGCAACGATCATCCAGGCGGTATCGCCGCGGCTGAGCGTCGCGCCGGCCCAGGCCGACCCGGTCGCGGCAAACAGGGTTACCCCTGCGCCAAGGCCGATAAACGTTTTTCGGTGATTCATGCGGGTGTCCTTTTTTATCCGTTGGGTTGGAGGGCCGTTTCGATGATCCCGGAGGCCGCCTGCGGGGTCCGCCCGTCCCTCCCGGCCGGATCCGGAAGCACCGCTTCGATGGCCGTACGGATCTTTTCGACCGGGTTCGGGGCATCGACCTTCTGACCGTCGAAATCACGGACATAGAAAACATCGACCACCTGATCCACCTGGGTTGCGATCTTGGCCACCCAGACATCGAGGCCGTTTCGAAACAGGGTGTCGGTGATCCGAAAAAGCAGCCCAGGGTAGTCGTTGGCGTAGACGTCGATGATGGTGAAAAAACTGGAAGCATCGTTGTCGA
>JBJKPT010000456.1:0-2350 GCA_046706045.1 Desulfobacterales bacterium | reverse complement strand
TTCCATGGCCAGTTGTGGATCCATATTGTAACGTGGTCCATCAGTTTCCACGGCAGGGGCGACAAGGCCGTGCCCACGGCGCCGCCGATGGCAAAGGATAGAAAGCTTCTTCGATCGATCTTCATGGATGTTACCCCTTGTTCAACCAGGCAAAAAGCGATGCGGCGTTCACGCGATCGGCTCCCGGGCTATTTGTGGCAGACGAAACAAGCCCCTTTTCCGGTCTGGGCGCTGTCCTGATCCACACCGTTTTTTTGATGGCATTCGGAACAGTCGTCCATTTTCATCCGATCCCAGGAATGTTCCTTCAATCCGGCGATGTTGCGTCCCCAGATGTCCCGGCTGTAACCGGAGATGCGGTTTTGCTCGTACTCCGGGAGATGCGTGGAAGAACCGATATCGCCATGGCAGATCGTGCAGTCCTCTTTCGCCTTCAGGACATGGGCTGCATGGGAAAAAAAGACGTTGGCGGGCTGGCGGGCGTAAATATGCCACGGCACTTCCCGATACTTGGCAAGGTAGTCCCGGTAGAAGATGATCTCGTTTGGATCGCCTTCCACGGGAACACCCGAGGACGGGTCATGGCAATTCATGCACACGGCGATTTTGGGAACTCCGGAAAACGTGCCGTCGGCACGAAAGCTGTGGCAAGTACTGCAATCACCGGTCTGGGCGACATGCAGTTTGTGGTTGAAATCGAAGGGCTGGGTTTTCTGAGAATAAAGCAGTTCGGGAAAGACGCCCCATCCCACGGCAAGGGCGGCAACCAGGCCGATAACAAAAAAAAGGATGGCCGGTCCCACGGCGGATTCGGCCGCCGCACCGGATGAGACTGCGTGAGTGTTGTCGTCTGCGTTACTCATGGAATCTCCGTCACACTATCGGTAATGATGGGTTCGGACGAAACATGCCGGAAACGACGCCCGGAGGGCTGGATCGCTCTACCGCCTTGCGGCGGTGGTCCGCAAGGGACGCCATGCGCATCGGCAGAGGTCATATCATATTGATAATATTAAAAATATTTTCAATTCGAAACAAAAAAACAACCTGCGATCCTGTATCTTGGAGCATTGATTTTGTCAAGGAGAAATCACTTGGGCAATGCACCGTAACTGTGCAATCCGGGAAGCAAATTGACCCCGAAATAGGTGAACAAAACCGCCATGAACCCGATGATGGAAAGATAGGCGATGCGGCGGCCGGACCAGCCCCGCATGAGTTTGGCATGGATCAAGCCGGCGTAGATCAGCCAGGTGATCAACGACCAGGTTTCCTTCGGATCCCAGCTCCAGTAGCGTCCCCAGGCTGAATTGGCCCAAACCGCACCGGTGATGATGCCCGCGGAAAGAAAAAGGAATCCGAACATGATCAACTGGTAGTTGAGTTCTTCGAGCAGGCCGGTTTCGGGCAGCAGGGCGGCCAACCGGCCCGCCGCGGCACGCGGTTTGCGGATACGGATCAGGACCATCAAGCTGACGCCGAAGGCGATGGCAAAGGCGGAATACCCGATAAAGCAGGTCATGACATGGGCGATGAGCCAATTGCTCTTCAGGGCCGGAATCAACGGTTCGATCCGGCTGCTGATCCCGGAGGTCAGAGAGGCATAGGCCAGGGCCAGAAACGCCAGAGGGGTAGCGAACACCCCAACCCGCGGGTTCTTGTATCGGAATTCCACGATCAGGCAGATGACGGCGATCGTGAGCGCGAAAAACGACAAGGAGTCGTAGAGATTGGAAAGGGGGGCATGGCCGTAGCCGATCCGGTAGGACTCGGCCCAGCGCAACAGCAAGCCCGCAAGGTTTCCTGCGGCGCCGGCCACCGTTGTCCAGGTAGCGACCCGGCTCACCGCAGGCCTGTTGAACACCCAGGCGGCCAGGTACAGGAACGCGGCGGCCCCGTAGACAAAGGTGACAATGGAAAGCAGATGGGAACTGGTCATCGTTGATCCCCGTATTCGTGCGGACCGGCCGGCAAGCCGGCCGGGCTGTGAAATTGATCTCGGCGCGTGCCCGGGACATTGCATGGCCCCGGAACGCGGCGTATCGGCATTGCCGGGAAAACCCGGCAATCCCCCCCCGTTCACCCTGCCGCATCGGGGCGCCCCGGGTTTTCGAATCAGGCCATGAGCCGCCGGGCCAGATCATCGAGCCGGCGCTGGAGAGCGAGACGGTTTTTGTTCGCCGTTCCGGCGATCACGATCCGGCTTCCCCCGTTTTGTTCGACGATCTCGATGAAGGTCTGGCGATGGGTGATGAAAAACGTGATGAAACAACCGGTAATCAGCAGAATAAAACCGGCGTAGACGATGCCGACCCCGGGATCCCGTGTGACCTGAAGGCCGGTGTAGTAG
>JBJKPT010000455.1:0-3550 GCA_046706045.1 Desulfobacterales bacterium | reverse complement strand
GGTCCGCCCAATCCACGGGTCGGCCGCTGCCGCTCAGTGCAGCGTCCATCGGTGGCCGTCGTTGCCGTTACCCTTTCAGCGCGGCCTTGACGGTCTGCTCGATGGCCTGGCCCAGCTCCACGGTGTTGGCCTTGCCGCCCATGTCGGGCGTCTTCACGTCGCTTTCGCGCAGGGTGGTCTCGATGGCGCGCTCCACCACGCGGGCGGCCTCGGCATGGCCCAGGTGCTCCAGCATCAGCGCGCCGCTCCAGATCTGCCCGATGGGGTTGGCGATGCCCTTGCCGGCGATGTCCGGTGCCGAGCCGCCGGCGGGCTCGAAGAGTCCGAATCCCGATTCGTTGATACTGGCCGAGGCGAGCAGTCCCATGGAGCCGGTCAGCATGGCCGCTTCGTCGCTGAGGATGTCGCCGAACATGTTGCCGCAGAGCAGGACATCGAACCGGTGGGGGTTTTTGATCAGCTGCATGGTGGCGTTGTCGATGTAGATATGGTCCAGGGACACATCCGGATATTGGGCGGCGGTCTCGACGACCACCTCCCGCCACAGCACCATGGTGGTCAGCACATTGGCCTTGTCCACGGAGGTGACCTTCTTGCGGCGGAGCCGCGCCGCCTCGAAGGCCATTCGTGCGATGCGCTGGATTTCCCGGCGGGTGTAGACCATGGTGTCGAAGGCCCGCTCCTCCGGGCCGCTCCCCTCCCGGCCCTTGGGTTGGCCGAAATAGATCCCTCCGGTCAGCTCCCGGACGCACAGCAGGTCGAACCCCGCCTTCACGATATTCGGCTTGAGGGGGCTTGCGGCGGTCAGGGGCGGGAAGATCTTCGCCGGCCGGAGGTTGCAATAGAGCCCGAACTGTTTGCGCAGGGGCAGGAGCGCCCCGCGTTCGGGCTGCTGCTCCGGGGGCAGGTGCTCCCACCGGGGGCCGCCCACGCTGCCGAACAGGATGGCATCGCTTTTTCGGCAGCGGTCAAGGGTCGACCCGGGCAGGGGGGTGCCGTGACGGTCGATGGCGCAGCCCCCCACATCGGCGGGTTGGAAGTCGAGCGCAATGCCGTGGCGCTCCGATACCGCTTCCAGCACCTTGATGGCTTCCGCCATCACCTCCGGGCCGATGCCGTCACCGGCCAATACCGCGATTCGTTTCATGGGGCGATTCCTTCGTCCAGGGTTTGAAATTCGATCTTCTCCTACCCCATGCCTACGGAGATTGGAAGGTGAATTCGGCCAGGGTCCTCAGGTTTATCCAAATCCAAATCGGGATCGCTATCGAAATTGAAACGGGGGTTCGATCCCGATAAAACCGGGCCGTCAGCCCGATAAATTTGATGACCCTTCAGAGATTCGAGGCGAGAGCCACCTGGTTTTTGTTGACCACGAGCCCGAAGTCTTCGTTGATGAATTCCATCGGCCCTTCGGAAAAGGGGATGAAAACGAGCCGGAAGCCTCTGGGCACGATATCGATGTCCGGCAGCTTGGGCAGGTACTGCCGGGCCGGTTTCATGAGGTTGGCAAGGGTCAGTTTGAGGGTCTCAACGGCTTCGGCCGCCGCAAGGGTCACGGGGTGCACGGCGCCGCGGGGAATTTCCCTCCTGGCCTTGCCCCGGGGCTGGGCGAGGTTGATGGCGTTGGCGAGGGCCAAAAAGCTTCGGGGCTGCACCTTGAAGGCCGGGGCCCAGAACCGGAACGGGCGCTCTTGCCAGTCGTCGCGGGCAACCCGGGGCAGGTTGGCCAGCCGGGCGAAATCCGCATAGGAGTCGAGGGCCACGCCGGTGACCCGGGCCCCGATGCACCAGAAGGGCAGGTAGCGTAGCGCCTTTCCATCCGAGGGCAGCATGGCAAAGTCGACCGGCTGAAATGTCTTGGCGCCGGCCGCCCAGATCCGGTTGCAGTTGCGGCAGAAAAGCGCCATGGAATCCCGGTTCCCTTCCATGTCCCATCCGCAGTTGGGGCAGAGGGTGGCGAGAAAGCGGATCCGCCAGTCGGGCGTCCCGCCGGCAAACGCATCCAGGCGAAAGTCCGCCGGGGTGGAAACGGGCGTGTTCAGGACGGCATCGTAGACGGCGCGGTCGGTGTAAAACGGCGCGTAGATGAGGCTGATCGACTCCCCGATCTGAGTGCTGTAGAAGCTCGGGGCCGTTTCGTCCGCGTGCATCTGGGGACCGAAGAGCGACATCACCGAGGCATAGGAGACCACGGGCCGAAGAAAACGGCCGGGGCTCTCGGCCGTGGAAAAAAAAAGGTGCATGGCCTGGGTGCGCAGTCCGAGGGACGCGGGCAGGGCATCGGTATCGACGGCATGCCGGCTGGCATCCACGAACCGGGAGACGATGCCGCCGGCCGTGCAGGAAAAGGTCATTCCCTTGAAGCGCCAGTAGGGAACGTAGGTCAACGCCCGGTCCCGGGGCGCCCGGTTCGGCAGCATGTACCGATAGAACAGTTGGGGAAGGAGGTAGGAACGTACCCGGCAGAAATCGCACCGGATGAGATGGTCCGTTTCATCCAGATTGATGGGGGCCCCGCACTGGGGGCAGGGATGGCGGATGATCAGGTTCAAGATTAAGGATTATGGATTAAGGGTTAAGGAATGTGGGAACCCGGAAGGCAAAAATCCGGATTCGAGGTTCGGGATTTCCCGGCGTTATCCGTGCTTTTCGCCGCATTGGTTGCAGAATTTGGCCTCGGCCAGATTTTCGGTGCCGCAATGGGCGCAATGCCAGGGCGCCGGGGCTTTATCCACCGGATGGCCGCAGCGGGAACAGAAGCGGGCGTTGGGCGCCAGGTTCTTGCCGCACTCGTGGCAGCGGTTGAAGACGAGTTGCTGATGCCCGCACAAGGGGCAAAAGCGGGCCGTTGCCGGGATCGGGTTTCCGCAGTCCGGGCAGGGCGTCCCGGTCGCCTCCCGGGGCGGGGGTGCGTTTCCCGCCGATGCATCGGCGCCCGGACGGGCGAAATACGGGGCGAACATGGCCGGCATCATCATGCCCATGCCCATGCCCATGCCGGAGCCGGCACCGCCTTCCGCGGAAGCCGCTTTTTCCATGGCCATGGCCGCCTTCATCTGCATGAGCTTGTCCATGTCGGTGAAGACGCCCATGCGGCTCCGGTCGTCGATGGCCTGCTGGACCTCGGGCGGCGGGGTGATGCTCTCGATGTAAATGTGCGACAGATGCAGGCCGAAACGGCTGAAGTCCTCGGCCAGGCGTTTGCCCAGCCCCTCGGACATCTCATCGTAGCGGGCGGCCAGGCGAAGCACCGAGTCGAGGGTTTCGCCCATGTAGTCGTTGAATCGCGAGACGATGACCCGGTTCAAGTACTCTTCGACCGCTTCGGCGGTGAAGATTCCCTGGGTGCCCACCAGCCGGTTGATGAAGAGCGCGGGCTGGAGGACCTGGAGATTGAATATCCCGAAGGCCCGCAGCCGAACCAGGCCGAGCTCGCTGTCCTTGAAGGCGACCGGGTCGCGGGTCCCCCACTTGAGGTTGGTGAACGTCTTGAGGTTGACGAAGTAGACTTCGGCCCGAAGGGGGCTCTGCATGGCCCAGGGGATGC
>JBJKPT010000454.1:0-8377 GCA_046706045.1 Desulfobacterales bacterium | reverse complement strand
CGGTATCGTGAAACAGGGCGGCAGCTAGGCCGATCAGCACGCTCCGGGGCGTGAATACCCGGCCGGCCAGGGTTGCTCCGTGCATCATCCGCACCAGGGCAAGGGCCACTTCCAGGGTATGGGAAAGATCGTGGTACTCGGTGTTGCAGGACCGATAGCCCTGGAATTCGCCCCGAAACAGGCGCGTGCTGTCCGTGAACATCTCGGTGATCCTGGACCGCTCCACATCCCACGGCATTCGATCGCAGAGATTGAGGATTTCGAGGAGTACCGGTTCGGGTTGCCCCGGGGGAATGAGATCCGACAGCAGAGGGAAATCCATCGGCAGGTATCCGGCATTCAAAGATTTAATCCATGATAGGCACATACTGGAATTTAAATTCCAGGTCAACCCCATCCAATTTTATCCGCCCCTTCCTGGTCCCGAAGGGCCAGTTTCCGGATTCCATAGCGCATCGGCCACACCACGGCCACCACGCAAAGGCCCGCGACAAGGGAAAAGGATGCCACCAGCCACAGCCGCTGCCATGCGGTCATGGACACGCCTTTGATCCCCGTCATGAAAATCGCGTAGACCGGCCCGGATTCCAGGATCACGACGGCGCCGATAAAGGCCGCCGAGAGGATCATGAAGAGCAGGCCGCCGAACCCGGTGACTACCTGGGACGGGTTTTCGGAGGTAAAATTCGGATAGGCGGCCCCGAGCCCGATCCCAAGGGCGATAACGCCCGGCGTCACCCCCAGAAGGGTGACCACCGAAAGTCCCATCATGAAGGGGGTCACGTGAAGCAAAAGGTTCGTGGCCACGATGAGCACCTGGGTCATCACCATCAGGGGCACCAGGTAAAAACCGAATTTGATCCAGAGAAAGGTACGGATGCGGATGGGGGCCGATCGCACGATCCAGAACGCATCGCCTTCGATGCTGACCGACGGAAAGGCGAAACGCGCCGTGATGGCGGTCAGCACAAAGGCGGCCAGCGCGATGTTGAGAAAGGAAAAGAGATTTTGCAGGTAGACCGTCGGTATCGGGGATCGGTTCAGGGGCAGGACGCTGAAGTTGTACAAATAGATGGCGATGAGTGCAGCCAGGAGAAAGAGTTGCGACCACTGGGTCTGATCCCGCCAGAAGCTTTTGTTTTCCTTGACGAAAAAGGCCCGCATCGGGCCAGGCGCGCGGACAAGCAGCCGTTCGAGAAGGCTTCCGGAACCGGTCACCAGCCGCGCCATCGCGGCCTGTGCCTTGGAAAACCCCGAAAAATAAAAATGCCGGGCGAGAACGAGATCGATAAAAACCAGGAATCCGGCGCAGGACCACGACAAGCCCAGGTCAAACAACAGTTCGCCCGCTCGCGCGTTCAGGGCCGCTTTCAGGGCATCGAAGGCCCAGGTGGTGGGCAGCCACGGCGAGGCCGGGGTGTCCAGGGCCTGAAGATAACGCATGACCGTGGCAAAGGATTCGGGGTCCACCAATCGTTCGGGGCGCAGCATCCGAAAAGTGATGTAAAGACCGATCAGCACGGACAGGCCGAGAAAGATGAAAATGCTCCGGATGCGGCTTGCCGGCAGCACCACCACGACGATCATCACGATGAGGGCGCTCAGGGCCGAGGCGATGGCGCACATCGCCACGAGCACCAGGGCGATGGTCCCATAGTAAATCGCCCCGGCATGGAACACGATGCCGTAACTCAAGAGCACGGGAATCGTGTAGACCACCACCATCCAGGCGCTGTCCGCCGTGCTTTCCAGCCAGCGAGCGAAAAAAATCGTCTCCCGCGCCACCGGAAACCCGTGCACCAGCATCAGGTCCCGGGAAAGGTAGAGCTTGGATAGGCTCGTCAGGATGGCGCTGAAGATCAGGAGTGCAAAAAAAGTGAGAAGCACCATGGACAGGAGCTTGTACGCCAGGACGTCACCGAAGCCTTCCACCCCCTGAAAATAGACGAGCACCTTCCAGGTGATCCCGAAGATCCCGAACCAGAACAAGGCCCCGATCCCTCCGAACAACACGAGGCGGTACCGGCGCCGGCGATCGGTGCCGGGCCCGGTCAAGGCGCGCAACCGAGGCCGGATCAGGGTGAGGACCGTATTCATGCGACGGGCTGCTCCTGGGTCAGTTCGAGAAATGCCGCTTCAAGATCCGCCTCGCCCAGACGGGCCGCCCGGCGCAGTTCGTCAAGGGAGCCGGTGGCGATGAGGCGGCCGTTGTGGATGATGCCGATCCGGTCGCAGACGGCTTCGGCCAGGGGCAGGGTGTGGGTCGACATGAAGACGGTCATGCCCTCGGCCACGAGTTGCCGAAACAGCCCGCGCACCATGCGGATGCCCCGGGGGTCGAGGCCCACCATGGGTTCGTCCACGATCAGAAGCCGTGGGGTGTGCAACAGGGCCGAGGCCATGATCAGCCGTTGTTTCATGCCGTGGGAATAGGACTCGACCAATTCGTG
This sequence comes from Desulfobacterales bacterium, assembly GCA_046706045.1. Classification (GTDB taxonomy): domain Bacteria; phylum Desulfobacterota; class Desulfobacteria; order Desulfobacterales; family JBDRRP01; genus JBJKPT01. The sequence continues at coordinate 5,927 of JBJKPT010000454.1, read as the reverse complement.
GGCCCGGCCGGACAGATCGAACAAAGCCAGCAGCCGTTCGGCATCGGCCCCGAATTGAGCGCTTCGCATGTTGTACAGATCGGCGGTGAATTTCAGGAATTCGTATCCGGTGAGCTTTTCATACAAAAACGGCCGGTCCGGGATCAGGCCGATCCGGGATTTGGCTGCCACCGGATCCCGGCTCATGTCCACACCGTCGATGACGACCGACCCGGCCGTGGGCGCCAGGATGCCGCCGATCATGCGGATGGTGGTGGTTTTCCCGGCGCCGTTGGGGCCGATGAACCCAAAGAGTTCTCCGGCCCGGACATGAAGGTTCAAGTGATCCACGGCCCGGGTGGCGCCGTAATGCTTGCAGAGGTTGGTCAAACGGATCATTGGGAAGGCTCCAGCACCTGGACATCGATTTTCCCGATCAGGCCCACCAGATCCATCTGCCGGTCCAAGCCTCCGGAAACCAGGCGAATATGGGTGACATCGGCCGGGATCTGGTCCATCAGGGAATCGACCGTGATCCACCGGTGGATGTAGACGGCGTCCCATTCGTGATAGTAAAATTGATGGTTGAACAAAACCAATCCGGCCTCGATGCGGGTCGGCAATCCAACGGAGCGGGCCAGGGCCGCGAACAGCACCGCGTGTTCGTTGCAATCCCCCATGCGGTGGCGAAGGGTCTCGAGGGCGTCGGGAACCGAGACCACGGGCCGTTTTTCCAGATTGCGGTACACCCAATCGGTGAGTTTTCGTGTCTTTTCAAGCGGGCTGTCCGAAGGCTTGACAATGGCTCTGGCCTGCCGTTGGATCGGGGGGGCGTCGGATTCGATGTTTGGCGACGGGGAAAGATCCGCCGCAGAAGGCGCCTCGGCCGGGCTGCCGGCAGCGCCATCGCTCGTCTCCCGGGTGATGGTGAGGATCCCGTTCTTCACCGATTGGCGGCCTCCGGCCAGATGGATCTGCGGGGGAAGGCCCTCGATGCGCAGGCGCAATTGCCGAAGGCTGTCCCGATCCGGGATCCGGATCGATCGACCCACGGCCACGAGCCGGGTCAAGTCCGTGTCCGGATGCCGGGAAATTCCGGTGAGCGCCCCTTCGCGGTCCGTGGCCGTCAAGGTCATGCCCAGGGGCCCGGTCTCTCGAAGGATCCGGCCGCCGGCATCCACCCAGGCATCCTGTCGGACCCCCATGAATTCGATTTCAAGCTTTCGGGCCGCCGTGGTCTTTTGGGCCAGGGCAATGGTGTCCATGCCGCGGGCGATCACCGACACCGGCCGCGCGGCCATGACCGACGGATCGAACACCGAAAAGGTGCGCCGCTCGCCGGTTTTCAATCCGGCAGCGGACACGGTGTCGAGAATCCCCGACGACAGATAAACCGGTGTCTTGATCGCGATTCGCTTTTTCTTGCCGTCCAGGTCCATCACCATGGCGCCGGGCACGACCCGCCCGCTCACCCGATAGGAAAACCGGCCCGCACGCAGGGAAAACCGGAAATCGGCAAGACTTTGGTCGGCGTTCAGGTGCCCCGCCGTTTCCATGGTCACGTCCTGCACCGCGCCCATGGTGTTGATCCGCATCATGGCGGTTTCCTCGACCTGAAACCCGGAGGGCGTCGCCGCGATGCGGCGATGGGTATACCCGATCTTTTCACGGCCCTGGTAAACGCTCATCCAGGAATCCCGCGCCGCCGCCGTACCCACCGGAAGCGCCGCCGTCGGCGCCGGTCTCGAAAAGATTCCCAGGCGCGTGCCCAGGAGCACGGCAAAGACCGATCCGGCGAGGATGACGCCGACCCAGATGCCAAGCGTGGATTTTCGAATCCGTGTCATTGGTCCGGTCTCGAAAGGGTGTGAAGCATCTTTGATTTTAAGCCGGTTCATCGTCAAAGGCGATGCGCCGGCAGGTGATGCGCCGGTTTTCGATCCATACCCGCATCATTCCGGCCTCGGAGCCGTTCCGGGGATTGCTGGCGCTTCCCGGATTGAGGTAGAGCACCGATTCGTTTCGCTTCAGACGGGGCACGTGGGTATGGCCGCTCACCACCACGGCGATGCCCGCCGCAACCGGATCCAGATCCAGGCGGGAGGCATCGTGGCGAAGGTGGAAAAGCACACCGGCCAACTCAAAGGTGTCGGCTTCCGGCAGGCCGCCGGCCCATTGGCCCAGGTCCATGTTGCCGCGCACCGCAACGACCGGTGCCGCCCGGCCCAGGACCCTCAGCACCCCCGGCGCATCGATATCCCCGGCATGCAGGATCACGTCCAACCCGTTCAGGTGACGGGCGATTCCGGACGGCAACCGGCCGTGGGTGTCCGAGAGAATGCCGATGCGAAGTGCCTTGGCCAAGGCCAGCCCTTTGATGTCCGGGTTTTCGCAGGGTGTCCTCATCTCGTCCACGTTTTCTTGTCCCGCGCGCCAAACCGCGCCCATTCGATACGCCTTCGGCGAACCGGTCGATCCGTCCTGGGACCGCATTCGGCCTGGTCGAACAGACGCCCTACCGGTTTCGGTCTTCGTTTCGCCCGTTCCTCCGGTCTGCGCCCGGCCGGTTGGGGATCAGGATCGCCTTTTGCCGGGCCTTGCCGGAAAGCGATCGCTCCACGAAGAGCCTCTCGCCGGTCGCCGGATCCCGCCCCGTATAGTACATCAGACTCGAAAAAGTTGAAGGGGTCGGTGTAAAGATTTGAACTTGTTCGGGTTTCAGCCCTAATTCCCGCCTGGCATAGGTCGCGAGACGTTTCATGTCGTCCTCGGTGCACCCGGGATGGGCCGCGATGAAGTAGTAGGTGAGGTACTGCTTCCTGCCTGCCCCACGGGAGGCCGCATCGAAATGGCGCTTGAATGCCATCATACTTGATATATCAGGTTTTCCCATCCATTTCAGTATATTGAATTCAGAATGCTCTGGTGCGACTTTAAGCTGGCCGCTCACGTGGTGCCGGGCCAGGGCATCGATGTAGGCCGGACCGGAGCGGGGATCGGCCGCAACCAGATCGCAGCGGATTCCCGAGGCCACGATCACTTGCTCGACTCCGGGCACCGAGCGCAGGGCCGACAAAAGGGCAATGCTCGGTCCGTGGTCCGGGTGGAGCTTGGAGCAGACCGTGGGAAACAGGCACGACCGATGGGGGCAGGGGCCCCGATCGATTTTTTGCCGGCATTCGAACCCGTACATGTTGGCCGTGGGGCCGCCCACGTCGTGGATCCGGCCCCGGAAGCCGGCGCGTCCGGTCATCCGTCGCGCTTCGGCCACCACGGACTCCGGGCTCCGCCACCGCACCGTGCGGCCCTGGTGCACGGCGATGGCGCAAAACCGGCATTCACCATAGCAGCCGCGGTGGGTGGCGATCGAAAAACGGATCGTTTCCAGGGCCCGCACCGGACCCATGGCCTCATGCCGGGGATGCTGGGCATGCTGATAATCCAGGGCGTACACCGCATCGAGTTCCGCCTGGGAAAGATACGGGGCAGGTGGGTTCTGAACCAGAAACCGGGTATCCTGGCGCTGGGCAAGGCCTTTCCCGGAAGCCGGATCCGCATGGCGGTAAAAGGTTTCGAACATGCGGGAAAACGCTTTGGCATCGGCGAGGGTTTCGACGTGGGAGGGCAGTTCGATGTATCCCCCGGGAACGGACCGGGCCATGCGGCACAATCCGGGAAGATCGTCCACGGGACGGTCGTCGCGGAGGGCCTCGGCCAGCGCCACAGCGGTCCGCTCCCCCATCCCGTAGACCAGGTAGTCCGCCTTGGCATCGACCAGGATCGAGCGCCGCAGGCCATCGTCCCAGTAATCGTAATGGGTGACCCGCCGGAGGCTCGCCTCGATGCCGCCCAGAACGATGGGTCGAGTGTTCTTGAAATGGCGCCGGATCAGGTTCGCATAGGCGATCACGGCCCGGTCCGGCCTGCGGGTGTTGCGGCCCCCCGGGGTGAAGTCGTCGGATTTGCGCCGTTTTTTGATGGCCGTGGTATTGGCCACCATGGAATCGACGCAACCGCCCGTCACCCCCCAGAACAGGACCGGCTCCCCCAGTCGCCGGATGTCTTCCCCCGAGTCCATTTCCGGCTGGGCAATGACACCGACCCGGAACCCGCGATCGGCCAGGACCCGGCCGATGACGGCGGCCCCCACATGGGGGCTGTCGATGTAGCTGTCCCCGGTCACGAGGATGACATCGAGGCGCTCCCAGCCCCGGCGTCGGCACTCTTGGATGGTGGTCGGCAAAAAACGGTCGGGATCGATCATGGGCGGTGTTTCAAATCTTGGTCGGCAGGCGGTTTTGCGACCGGGCGGATCGCTCGACCGGACGAGGGCCTACCGGCCGCAGCATTTTTTGTATTTTTTTCCGCTGCCGCAGGGGCAGGGGTCGTTTCGCCCGATCTTCGGCGCGTTGCGGACGATTTGCGGGATCACCGGGGAATTTCCATCGTAAAAATACCAGACGCCGTCAACCTTTTTGAATTCGGCGATTTCACGATATTCCTGGCGGCGTTGGTTTTCCCGATAACGGGCCACGAATTCAACGGTCCCGGTATCGTCATCGGATCCGCCGCCGGTGCAGGCCAGAATTTCGAGCCCCAGCCAATCGGCGCCTTCGGACCACTTGCGCATGGCCTTGGGATCGTGGGAGGTGCGCTTGGACGGATGGATGGTGCTCAAGAGGTAATCCACCTCAGCCCGGACATAGGCGGTGTAGCGCGATCGCATGAGTTCTTCGGCGGTTCCGGCCGGCCGCGCGCCGGTGATCAACGGTTCACAGCACTCACTGTAGGCGCGGCCGGTTCCGCAGGGGCAATCGGTCATGCATGCATTCCTTTCTTGGGCATATGAAATTGCTCGGTCACGACGTCCGTTTTCCTGCACGGGCTCCCGGGCGGCGTTCCCCGTCTATAGTGCCGGTTTCGGAAAATCTCAACCGATCTATGGAAGGTATGCGCGCATGGGGGATCTCCTCTTTGGTTTCCGCGGCGGGCCGGGATCAATCCGCGCCGGGCGCGACAGCGATATCGACCGGTTCGGCACCCAGGATTTCGGTGAGAACCACCGGGGAAAGCGCCAGCAGCAGACCCCGTTTGCCGCCATTGATGTAAATGGTCCGTATCCCGACGATGGAGGATTGCATGTAGACCGGCAGGGCGGTGCGGGTACCGAAGGGGCTGATGCCCCCCACCGTGTATCCGGTGATGCGTCGGGCCTCCTCCGGGGCGACGGGCTCCACGGCCTTGACGGAAAGGTGCCGGGCCAGGGCCTTGGTGGAGACCTGGCAATCGCCGTGCATGAGCACCAGCAACGGGTGCCGGGAGCCGGCGGCGAACACCAGGGTCTTTACCACGGAGTGTTCGTCCACGCCGAGTTCCACGGCCGCCTGCCGGGTGCCGCCGCGATCCACGTACCGGTAGGAATGAAGGGTGAAGGCGATCCGACGGCTCGTCAAGAGCCGGATGGCCGGCGTCGCCGGTATCTTTTCCCGGGCCATGACGGTAGATCCCGTTTTCTCAAGTGTTCCTTGAAGTCGTGACGGAACCGGATCCCTTGGGAGTTGTTCGAATCGGCCAAAGGATCAATCGGTGCCTCCCCGTGCCCGGGTCATGAGGTGCTCCGGGGCCTGGACGGTGACGACCCGCCCTCTGGCACAGATCCGGCCGCCGGCGTGGAGGGCCACCTGGATGATCGCTTTTCGGCCCTTGAGTTCCTCCACCGTGGCCCTTAGTTCGATCTCCCCGTCGATGGGCGTCGGTTTCAGGTAGTCGACGTGAAGGGAGGCGGTCACGCACCGGATGGCCGGAGTGCTGTCCATGGGCCGGTTCTGGGCCCGGTAGGCCGCTGCGGCGGCCGTACCCGTAGCGTGGCAGTCGATGAGGGAGGCGATCAGGCCGCCGTAGACGATACCGGGAATCGCCGTGTGATACGGCTTGGGAGTGAACCGGCA
>JBJKPT010000453.1:0-3206 GCA_046706045.1 Desulfobacterales bacterium | reverse complement strand
AAGGTGGCCAAGGGCCACAACGTCGTCAACAAGATGAAAGGGGTCAGCACCGGCCGCAAGGGCATGCACGACGATGTGCCCCTCCAACCCGTGGTGATCACCAGGGCAACGGTCGTGGAAGAGTAACGAAAAAATGGGCATAAAAGAACACGAATACGTCCGCCAGACCTTGGAACGCTACACCAACTGCGCCCTCGATGATTTTTGCAGCCACCTGCTGGTCACCAATTTCCGTCAATACATCCACAGCTTCAAGGAACGGACGGGCGGCACCCTTTCCGAGGGCAATTTCCTGGTCGTAAACGTGCCGGAACTCGATTGCACGATGATCGATTTCGGCATCGGCTCCCCTCAGGCGGCCCTTCTCATCAACTGCCTGGCCTATCTGGACAACCTCAAGTCGGTGGTCATGCTCGGCATGTGCGGCGGCATCGACGACATCCTGGAGGTCGGCGATTTCGTGGTGCCCACGGCGGCCATCCGCGGGGAAGGCGCCAGCCGCCACTACCTGCCCCAGGAATTTCCCGCCATTCCGGCCATGTCGGTGAACCTCTTGTGCATCGGCGCGGTCAAGGCCCGCAACATCCTGCCGCGGTGCGGCATTGTTTACACGACCGACCGGCGGATCTGGGAGTTCGACGACGACTTTGTCGAATACCTTCGGCGCCAGCGGATTCTCGCGATCGAAATGGAACTGGCGACGCTCTTTTCCGTGGCCTACAAATACGAGGTCCCCATCGGCTCCATCATGCTCGTCTCGGATATGCCGTTGCAAAAACGGGGCATCAAGGACAAAAAAATGCAAGCCGAGGTTTTTTCCCGGTACATGGACACCCATCTGGAGATCGCGATCGACGCGGTGAAAAATCTCAAAAACCGGTGGGAAAAGGTGGAACGGCAGCTTTCCAGCGAGTGGTAGCGACGGGGTGGGCGGCAACCCGCCCGCCCGGGTTTCATGGCGTCACGCGGTGCCGATATCCCAGGGGAAAGTCGAATCATGCCGCTTGAGACCGGACCCTCGAACGATTCGCCCGTCGATGACGCGGTTTTCTTCCGCCGCAAATGCCCGCTCCGCTTGCCGATGAAGACATCGCCGGCATCGCTTTTTGCCCTGCTTTTTTCTTTACGCCATGTCTTCCCTTCGATAGGAACGGCGTTTTTTCTGCCCCCGGCGCGGTTCCATTTCTTCAATTTCCATTATCTGACGGTGACGGCGGCATTCGGGACAGCGTTTCGGCGGGTCAAAGCCATGGTCGGCGCAGCGCTGCTGCTCCGCCACCGAGAATTCAAAATTCCTGTCGCACTGAATGCACTGAAGGATCTTGACGTTCATTGGGTGTCCTTAATGGCCATGGGCGTAACGGCAACGGCCTTCGATGGCCGATCCATCCAGGGCCGCCGCATTGCTCGGCGCTCGAATACGCCCGGCATGCTCACTTCCCACGCCTTGCAGCCCCGGCGCCTCGACCATTGCGGTGCATCGCCGCACTCAGACCCGGGATCCTTCCGCGGACGTTGGGTTTTCCGGTTGGTGCCGCCGTTAAAAGCAATGGGCATGCCATGGAGTACCCGAGAACGGACCGGTATCGGGCCGGTTCGTTTTGCCCCGTGATCTCCACGGGTTTCGGGCGATCATGCCCGTTTCCCCCGGATCCCCTGAAGCATGCGCGATCCGAAAAACCGGAACCACGGGTTCTGCCGGTGCCCCTTATCGCGAAATGCCGGTTCCGGATGATTGCACCCGTCAGAAGCCTATGGTAAACGTTTCCCGCGGCTCCGGCGTGGGGCTCGGCGCCCACACCGGATTTCGGCGGCCGCGATCGGTGCCTGAACGGAACGCGTCGATTGGGGGCAGAAACAAGGCCGAAGGAATATTCCGGCCGCCGGCGGAGCAACCACGCCTTATGGATCGAGAAAGCCCGGGACCGCCGTATCGGGCCAATCGGTACACTTTCCGTTCAGGTACTGATAAATGGGTACTCCATGAAGACCATTCTCATCTCCACAAGCAACAACGACCTGTTTGCATCGGTTTGCTCCTGCTTTGACGACATCCGGGTGGATCGGGCCGACGACAAGGAGATGGCCCTTCGGATGACCCGGGCGACCATCTACGATTGCCTGTTCATCGATCTCGAACACCTCCAGGATCGTCGGCGGCGAAGCGAATCGGTCAAGGCCCACCAGGAATTGCTCCAACCCTTTCAGCAGTCCCGGCCGGCCATGGAAATCGTCGTCATGGCATCCCATGACCGGGCGCGGGAAGCGGTCATGGCGGTGAAAGCCGGCGCCAGCGATTACCTCACCTATCCCGTGGACCCGACGGAGGTCAAGCTGCTGATCGAGCACATTTGCGAAGACAACCGCCTGCAGTTCGAACTGGAACATTTACGAGACCAGTTCTGGCAGGCCGAAGCCCAGCAGGATATCCAGACCCGCAGCGAGGCGATGCAGGCCGTCTTTGACCGGATCCGCTCGGTGGCGCCCACCAAATCCACGGTGCTTTTGACCGGTGAGACCGGTACCGGCAAAAGCCGCCTGGCCAAGTTGATCCATCGCCACAGTCACCGCAGCAGCGCCCAGTTTATCAGCGTCCACTGCGGCGCCATTCCGGAAACGCTGATCGAAAGCGAACTGTTCGGGCACGAAAAAGGTGCTTTCACCGGTGCCGACCGGCGCAAGATCGGCAAATTCGAGATCGCCAACGAAGGCACCCTCTTTCTCGACGAAATCGGCACCATTCCGCCCGCGGCCCAGATCAAGCTGTTGATGGTGCTCCAGGACGGCGAATTTCAGCGGGTCGGCGGCACGTCGGTATTGAACACCGATGTGCGCATCCTCGCGGCCACCAACGCCGACTTAAAGACCATGACCGAAGCCGGCGCTTTCCGCAAAGACCTTTACTACCGCCTCAACGTCTTCCCCATCGAAATCCCTCCCCTGCGGGAGCGCAGGGAGGACATCCCCACCCTGGTCGCCACGTTCCTCGCAAAGAACAACCGCTACGGCAACAAGTCCGTTACCGGCATCCACCCGGCGACCCTGGATGCCCTGATGCGCTACCACTGGCCGGGAAACATCCGCGAGTTGGAAAACATCATCGAACGCGCCCACATTCTGGAACGAACGGATATGCTCCTGCCCACGAGCCTGCCCGCCGAGTTGACCGGTGCCGATGGCGCCATCGCCGAAATCGGCATCCGCGG
>JBJKPT010000452.1:0-5604 GCA_046706045.1 Desulfobacterales bacterium | reverse complement strand
ATCGACGGCCTGCACCCGATGAAAATTTACTACTGCACGTTGATCGGGTTGGTGCTCACCGTTGCCATCGTCATCATCACCGAATACTATACCGGTAAATACGGCCCGGTGAAGGGGATTGCCGAAGCCTCCACCACCGGCCACGGCACCAACATCATTGCCGGTCTTGCCGTCTCCATGCAGGCGACCGCGCTGCCGGTGCTCGCGATCTGCTTGAGCATCGCCCTGGCCCATCATTTCGCCGGTCTCTACGGCATCGCCATGGCCGCCATTTCCATGCTCTCCATGACTGGCATCGTCATTGCCATCGACGCCTACGGGCCCATTACCGACAACGCCGGCGGCATCGCCGAAATGGCCGGATTGGATGATTCCGTCCGTGCCGTCACCGATCCGCTGGATGCCGTCGGAAACACGACCAAGGCCGTTACCAACGGCTATGCCATCGGTTCCGCCGGCCTTGCCGCCCTGGTGCTTTTCGCCGCTTACGTCCAGGAGTTCGCGATCCAGAGCGGAAAGTCCGTGGCCATTCGCTTTGATCTTTCCGACGTGCACGTGATCATCGGCCTTTTCATCGGCGGTCTGCTGCCTTACCTCTTCGGCTCCATCGCCATGAAGGCGGTCGGTAACGCCGGCGGCGCCGTCGTCGAGGAAGTGCGTCGTCAGTTCCGCGAAATTCCGGGCATCATGGAAGGCACCGCCAAGCCGAATTACGGCGCCTGCGTCGACATCGTCACCAAGTACGCCCTCAAGGAAATGCTGATTCCCGCTCTGCTGCCGGTTGTGGCGCCGTTGCTGGTCGGCTTTTTCCTGGGCAAGGTCGCCCTGGGCGGATTGCTCATCGGCTCCATCGTGACCGGCGTCTTCGTGGCCCTTTCCATGACCACCGGTGGTGCGGCCTGGGATAACGCCAAGAAATACATCGAAGACGGCTTCCTGGGCGGCAAGGGTTCCGATGCCCATAAGGCTGCGGTGACCGGTGACACCGTCGGCGATCCCTACAAGGACACCGCCGGCCCGGCCATCAACCCGATGATCAAGATCCTCAACGTCGTGGCCCTGCTGATGGTGCCGTTCCTGCTGTAGTCTTTCGGGAAACCGTTGTTCGATCTTGAAGTCCACTCAAAAGGATTGGCGCAGGGTTTGCGCCAATCCTTTTTATTTGATAGTTCCCAGGCCCTGTGTTAATTTTTCCGGTGCAATTTACTTTTTGAAATTTCAGCGATCATGGACAAGAAAAAAACAAAAAATCCACCGCCGGCCAAGGAAGAGACCTCGGGCAAACGGTTCGCCGTCGGCACATTGGCCGTTTACCCGGCCCATGGGGTGGGTCGGATCGATGCCATCGAAAGCCGGGTCGTGAACGGGGAACACCATGATTTTTATATCATGAAGATCCTCGAAAACGGGATGGTCATCATGATTCCCACCGACAACGTGGAATCCGTGGGCCTGCGGGACGTGATCGGTCAGGATGATATTCCCAAGATCTACGCCATCATGAGCGGCAAGTCCTACGGCGGCGCTACGGAATCCCAGACCTGGAACCGTCGCTACCGGGAATACATGGACAAGATCAAAACCGGCTCCCTCTTCGACGTTGCCGAAGTTTACCGGGATCTCTCCATTCTGAAGTTGACGAAGGATCTTTCGTTTGGCGAGCGAAAACTCTACGACACGGCCCAGGTGCTGCTGATCAAGGAGTTGTCCACGGCCAAAAAGATGGACGAAAAGACCATCGCCCGGGAATTGGACGATCTGTTCAAACCCGCCGACGCCACACCCAGCGCCGACTGACGGCCGACCCATGCGGCAAGGCGAAACCTTTGACCTGATCGTTTCCGCCGCCGAAACCGGAACCCGCCTCGATACGCTTCTGGCAGACCACCTCTGCGAGCTGACCCGAACCCATTTATCCAAGCTCATCCGGGACGGGGCGGTTTGCGTCGATGGGCGTTGCCCCAAGCCCAGCCACCGTGTCAAAACCGGGGAACGGATCACCGGGACCCTTCCGGCCCCCGTACCGGTGGCCGCTCTGCCCGAGCCGATCCCCCTCGACATTCGCTACGAAGACGAGATGATCGTTGTGGTCAACAAGCCGCCGGGACTCGTCGTGCATCCTTCCCCCGGACATGCCGGCGGCACCCTGGTCAATGCCTTGTTGTTTCATTGCAAGGATTTGTCCGGGATCGGCGGCGAGATCCGTCCGGGCATCGTTCACCGGCTCGACAAAGACACCTCGGGTCTTCTGGTCGTTGCCAAAAACGACCTTGCGCATGCGCATCTGGCCGCCCAGTTCAAAGGCCGGCGGGTGGAGAAAACCTATCTCGCCCTGGTCAACGGCACGCCCCGCCCGGAGACCGGATCCATCGCCCTTTCCATCGGACGTCATCCCATCCACCGGAAAAAAATGTCGACTCAAAGCCAACGGGCGAAGCCGGCACAGACGTATTACCGCAACCGCAGAGCCTATGGCGGATTCAGCCTCCTCGAAGTCGGGCTGAAAACCGGCCGCACCCACCAGATTCGCGTGCATTGCGCGGCCATCGGCCATCCCCTGGTGGGAGACCCGGTCTACGGCACGAAATCCGGTATGCGGATTGCCACGGCCAACGGGCAAATCCCGGTCAAACGGCAGATGCTTCATGCCTGGAAACTGGCCATCGATCATCCGGCAAGCGGAAAACGCCTGGTGCTGACCGCACCCCTGCCGCCGGACATGACCGCGGTGCTGAGGGCGCTGGCAAAAATCCCGCGTCTTGAACCTTGAATCATGCCACCAACGGGACCGGCGGGGATTATTCGTCGTCTCGTCTTTCGAGCAGGGATGGATCGAAATGTTCGATGATGCGGCTTTTTTCTATGAACACGGCGATGTGCTGGGCCGTGCCCCGATAGGCCGCCACCAGGGCGGCAAACCGCTCGTAGGCGGGATCATCCTCACCCAATTGGGTCTCGGCGTCGGCGAGAATCTTCCGCGCTTCGGCAAAATTTTCCTCGATTCGGGAAAAAAGCCGTTTGCGGGCCTCATGCCGGGAACGCTCGCGGACGATGATCGGCAAAAGGCGCTGCACCGAGTATTCGACCAACGCATCCCGGGGCGCATCAAAACTCGAGGCAATCTCATCCAGGGAAACCAATGAACGGCGGCTGATCACGTAGGTTTTCTGGACACGCGGTTCGTAACGGCTTCGGTCGTTCGGGATGGATCGCGCGATGGTTTCCAGCATCCGGGTGTCTTCGACCAGGTGGTCAAAGAGGGATTTTTGCTTGATGCCCAGATGGGTCGCAACGATGCTGATCGCATGGATGCAGATCGGGCTCAGCTTGAAGGTGGCCCGAACGGATTGCCGGCCGCGCAGGTCCTCGGTGGATGCCTGGGGAATCGGATGGCTCTCCGGGGAGGTGTCGGCTTTTGAATACGGGTTCACGGGGACCTCCCAACCAAGTGTTGGGGACTCTTTTCATTGGGTGCGTGTTCCCCAAACCGGAATGGGTGGATAGCCTCTTCCGGCATGGCGCCGCCGTTCGTCCCGGTTGGGCAACGCGCGGAATTTCCATCGGCTCGGTCCGATGGACGCAACCGGTCGATACATTACTTTCTTCACATAAATAAATATGTAATATGCGAAATGTTGTCAATCAGGCCGCGTCCCGGATGTTGCGTTCGGGATTGTAACAGAGACGGCAGCACGAGAGGCAACGGCCGGCTTCGTACACGGCATCGGCTTCGGAAATCGTCAAATCGGCTTCCATGAATCCCGCAACGCGTTCCTTGACATCCATTTCCGGCATCGGGGTGCGTCTTTTCCTTGTGATGCCGGAGACCGTCTCGAACAGCGACTCCTCGATATGTTTTTTCCGGAGGGAGTTGGGTACCGGTTGCACCGATTCCGCTCCCATGCTCAGGTAGCGGTGGATGGATCGGGCGGCCCGGCGGCCCCCGCCGATCGCCTCCACCACGAGGCTTGCGCCCGTGGCCGAATCGCCGCCGGTAAAGATGTCCGGAATATTGGTCTGAAGGGTCTCCGGATCGTTTTCGATGGTGTTCCATCGGGTGATCGCGAGATCGCGGATCTCCGGGTCCCGGTCGTTGAAGGAGATATCCGGGCCCTGGCCGATGGCGGTCACCACCATGTCGACATCCACAACGGTTTCGGATCCATCGACCGGGACCGGTCGGCGCCGGCCGCTGGCATCCGGTTCGCCGAGTTTCATGATCCGGTATTCGAGACCGACGACCCTTCCGGCATCGTTTCCAAGGATCCGGGTCGGAGCGGCCAGGAATTTGAACCGAACGCCTTCGTGCTCCGCGGCTTCGATTTCGACGGCATTGGCCGGCATTTCCGCGCGGGTCCGGCGATAGACGAGGGTGACCTCCTCGGCACCGAGCCGGATCAGGGTACGCACGCAGTCGATGGCCGTATTGCCGCCGCCAATCACCGCACAGCGCCTCCCAATGGGAACGCCACGGGGTTGGCGCGACTGCTGATCCATGGCAAAACGGGTGAGAAAATCGATGCCGGTAGAGCACCCCGCGAGATCCTCGCCGGCGACCCGAAGGGAATAGTCGGCCCATGCCCCGATCCCGAGAAAGATCGCGTCGAAGCCGTCGTTACGAAGGGAGCCGATGGTGAAATCCGTCCCCAGCCGGACTTGGGACCGGGCCTCGATCCCCAGGTTCAAAATACCGTCGATTTCCCACTGGAGCACTTCTTTGGGCAGCCGGTACTCCGGAATCCCGTAGCGAAGCATCCCCCCGAGATGGGGCATTGCGTCGAAGATGGTGACGTCATGGCCCAGCCGCCGGAGAAAATAGGCGCAACTCAGTCCCGCCGGCCCGCCGCCGACAACCGCCACCTTGTTTCCGGTTTTCGGCGCGCAGGGGACCGGCAGCCGCGTGCCGCTCATCATTTCGTAATCGGCCGCGAACCGTTTGAGCTGATTGATGGAAACCGCCTCGTCTCCGATGCCCCGGCGGCAGAAAGCCTCGCAGGGGTGGGGGCAAATCCGGCCGCAGGTCAAGAGCAGCGGGTTGCGTTCGCGGATCGTGTTCACCGCTCCGGCGTAATCGCCGGCTAGGATCTGGGCGATGTAGGCGGGAATATCGATTTCCGCGGGGCAGGTTTGCTGGCAGGGGGCCAAGGCGTCTTCTTTCCGGTTGAAGTGAAGCAGCCGCTGGCTCATGGTGCGAACGGTGATGATGTGCTTGGGGCAGGCCCGTTCGCAGGCCCCGCACCCCACGCACTTGGATTCATCGACAACGGGGTATCCATCGGGGCCCATGCGAACCGCGTCGAACTGGCAGGAACGGATGCAGTCCCCCAGCCCCAGGCAGCCGACGGTGCAGACCCGCTTTCCGCCGTACATGGCGGCAAGCGCCCGGCAACTCTGGATGCCCATGTATTGAAAGCGATCCTCGGCCCGGTCCCCGCCGTCGCAGAAATTCTTGGCTTTCAACGGCTCGGCGGTCCCGGGATCCACCCCCATCACGCCGGCGATCTCGACGGCCGATTCCGGGCCGGCGACCATGCACACGGACGGGGCCGCCCGACCTTCCACCACGGCCAAGGCGGCCGCCGAACAGCCGGCAAAACCGCAGCC
>JBJKPT010000451.1:0-6581 GCA_046706045.1 Desulfobacterales bacterium | reverse complement strand
CTTCTTTCCAGTGGGTACAGCCTCGAAGGCGAAGCAAGCGAAATTCTGCGGCGCGGCTGCAACGGCTTCATCCAAAAGCCCTTCGATATCCGGAAGCTTCAGGAAAAAATCGCCGAAATCGTCGGATCCGACCTGCCCGCCAAACCGAAGCCGCCGATAGAGACGCCATGATTCCTTGATCCCTCCCGCCGAACGCCATCTGAGATGGGGACCGCGTCTCTCATGACAGTTTGGAAAAAATTCCGACACCCAGGAGGACCTCGATGAACGCTACGAGCCCGGCGTGTCCGGATTTTACAGGAATTTCAATCCATTGATAATTTTGCCAATCGGCCGCCCCTGTGGCATGGGCATTGCTGAAAGAAAAATTGATTCCGTCTGATAAACGACGCGTGACAAGGATGGCATCAAAATGATGGGAACATGCAGTGGCTGCCGACTCCGCGAATGCTGTAAAGAAAAAGCATCCAATTGCCCGTGCAAAAATTGCATGTTGAAATGGAACTGCACCACCAACGCCGCGTCATGCGACAAATATGAACTGTCGAAAAATATTCGTTGGTTACGAATGAATTGGTGGCTTGAAGGAGCAAAGGCGTTGGACCCCTGCAAGGCGCAGACCCATCCCTGCCGCCACACGCCGTGAACGCTTAAGCACCCAACTATGGATCACTGCCGATCCAGGATCGCCAACACCTCAGCGCACTGGTCCGCGGCGTGCCGGGCCATGGATTCCGCCTCTTCAAGTACCCGGCCCTTGAACACTTCGTCCTCGATGCCGGCCGCGTTGATCAAAACGTTCCGATAGGCTCCCCAGATGCCGGTTTCAAGAGCCTTCGCCCCGACCTGAACATCCGATTTGGAGGCGGGGTTCCCGTAGCGCGCGACTTCGCGGAGGGCATCCCAGGCCCCGTGGCCGAGGCGAATGGTGGCAAGGGGAATCTCGACGGCGGTCTTTAGCCCGGCCTGCATCTTGGCCTTCCGGGTGGCTTTTTCCGCCGGTGTCGTTTTGGGCATGCGAAGGCCTTCCATGTATTCGTTGAAGGCGCGGGTGTCCGCATCGATCATTGGGATCAGCTGCTGGGTCAGGGCGTGGAGGACGGGAATGACGTCCCGCATCTTTTCCTCCACGGCTTCGAACTTGCGGACCCCGTAGGTGAGCTTTGCCGCCATGGCGCCGAGCCCCACGCCCATGGCCGCGACCGCGGCCGAGACCGATCCGCCACCGGGCGCCGAGCTCCGGGCCGCCACGGCGTCGATGAATCCGCGCACGGGAAGACCGGCCAGGGGCTCGACCGGGGCTTCGGCGACGATGTATTCGATGATCTTCTCCTTGGGACGGAACGGCGCCACGGAGTTTAACCCCAACCGCTCCACGGCGAGTCGATTCTTCTGGTCTTCCTGATAGATGAAAAGCCGCTCTTTCTCGATGTAGTAATCGGCGGCCATCAACATGGCTTCAAGGGGCACGACCCCCACGATTTCCGATCCGGCGACACCGACCTTCAGGGCTTCGGCCTCTTCTTTGACCGCCTCGAACAGCGTGTGGGGGGGCGTGACGTGATAATCGGTCAGGTTCACCGTGACCTGGGCCATGTTGTATTCGTCCACACACCAGCCCATGCCCTTGACTTCCTTGAGCCGGCCGGGCTGATCGGCTCCGCGGCCGGCCTCCCGCAGGTTCAACGCGATCCGGTGGGCCTGGTTGGCCGTGCCGAGGACATTGACGTTGTACGCGATGAGAAACATCCGGGCGCCGGTGGCCGTCGCCCCCCAGGACGGGACGAATTCGGCCGGCCCGAAATCCGGTTTCCACCTCGGGTCCTTGAGCCGCTCGGCGAGACCTTCGTATTCCCCCTTGCGGATGTCCGGAAGCTTTCGCCGGTAGTCTTTCCGCGCGGCTTCCTCATAGAGGAAAAAAGGCACCTGAAGTTCTTCGGCGGCACGCATGGCAAAATCCCTGGAGATTTCCACGCAGTCTTCCATGCTGACGCCGGTCACCGGAATGAAGGGGCAGACGTCCATGGCCCCGAAACGGGGATGCTCGCCCGTGTGGCGGCGCATGTCGATCCGGGCCTTGGCGACGTGGGCCGCGGCCAAAGCCCCCTCGACGACCGCCTGCGGATCGCCCACGAAGGTGTAAACGGTGCGGTTCGTGGAACGGCCCGGATCCACACCGATCAGCCGGCACCCCGCAGTCTGCCGGATCGCATCGGCGATGGCCTGGATGACGGACTCGTCCCGACCTTCGGAAAAATTGGGTACGCACTCGACGATTTTTTTCATATGGACTCCCCCCGTTTGTAGACGGCTGCCACCGGTGCGACGCCGGCATGATAGGCCAGGATAGCGGGTGATTCGCCTTCGAGCAAGACGAAATCGGCCTGTTTGCCTTTCTCAAGGCTTCCCACCCGGGCGGCCATGCCAACGGCATAGGCAGCGTTCAAGGTGGCGGCGGTAAGCGCTTCGGCCGGGGTCAGGCGCATGTTGACGACGGCCAGACCCACGACAAAAGGCATGGACTCGGTATAGCTGGAGCCGGGGTTGCAGTCGGTCGCGAGCGCCACGGGCAGGTTTGCCGCGATCATCTCACGGGCACGGGCATAGGGTTTTCGCAGGCTGTAGGCGGTGGCCGGCAAGAGGTTTGCGACGACGCCGGCGGCGGCCATCGCGGCGATGTTGGCTTTTCCTGCCGCCAGCAGATGATCCGCGGAGATGGCGGTGAGTTCCGCGGCAAGCCCCGCGCCGCCCAAATCGTTCACTTCATCGGCGTGGATCTTCAGCCCCAACCCGGCGGAGCGTGCCGCCTGAAGGATGCGCCGGCTCTGGTCGAGGCTGAACACCCCGGTCTCGCAGAAGACATCGCAGTACCGGGCGATGCCCTGAGCCGTCACGGCCGGAAGCATCTCCTCGATCACCAGCGCGACGAAGCGTTCCGGGTCCCCGCGATAGGCTTCCGGCACGGCGTGGGCCCCCAGGAAGGTCGGCACCACGTCCAGGGGCAGCGCGCGTGCCGTGCGCGCGATCACCCGGAGCATCTTGAGTTCGGCCTCGGTGGAAAGGCCGTAGCCGCTTTTGATCTCCACGGTGGTGGTGCCCAGTTTCAGTGCGGCCCGGGCGTTCTTCACGGTTTGGGCAAAGAGGGCATCCTCGTCGGCCTCCGTCACGGCACGCACCGAAGAAAGGATCCCCCCGCCTTTTTTGAGAATTTCAAGGTAGGGGGTTCCCGAGATGCGTTCTTCGAATTCGGCCTCCCGGCGTTTGGCAAAACACATGTGGGTGTGGGGATCCACGAAGCCCGGAATCATGCAAAGACCCTGGCAGTCGATCTCCTGGTCCACCGCTCCGGATGGAAGCGCTGCGCAGACGGCCGGCTCCTCGCCAACCTCCGCAATGCGGCCGTCGACGATCAGGAGCGCACCGGGCTCGAACCGGGCAAGGCGCCCCTGATCGCCGCCGGCGGCCGGCCGGCCGCGATCCACAGGGGTCACGATGCGGGCGTTACGGAAAAGTTTGGTGGTCATCGCTTTTTTCCCCTGTCAAAGGATTCGGCCACGGCCCGGACGACGGCGGCCTCATCGGCCAGAAACGGAATGGTGATCTGTCCGCTTTCCGGATTTTCCCGGTTGTGGGCCACGGCCACGGCGATGGCATTGGGATTTCGCGCCCAATTGCGCCGGGCCACCCCGCCCATCACGTCCCAGGACATCGCCGAGCGGATGATGCCGTCGACCCGGTCGCTACCGTCCAGGACCAGGCCGAACCCGCCGTTGATGGCCTTGCCGATCCCGGTGCCGCCGCCGTTGTGGAGCGAGATCATCGACATTCCCCGGGCCGCGTTGCCGGCAAAGCAGTGGGTGGCCATGTCGGCGGTGTCGTTGCTGCCGTCCTTGATGTTGGCCGTCTCGCGGAAGGGGGAATCCGTGCCTCCCGGATCGTGGTGGTCCCGGCCCAGCATGATGGGGCCGACGTTGCGGTTTCGGACCATCTCGTTGAACCGGAGCGCGATCTTCACGCGACCGATCGCGTCCTGGTAAAGAATGCGCGCCTGGCTGCCCACCACGAGTCGGTTTTTCCCGGCATCGCGGATCCAGGCGTGGTTGTCGCGGTCTTCGGGCCGGCGTTCCGGGTCGATGCAGGCCATGGCCGCCCGGTCGGTCTTCTCGAGATCTTCGGGCCTGCCGCTCAGGCACACCCAGCGAAACGGTCCGTAGCCCAAATCGAAAATCGGTCCCATGATGTCTTCGAAGTAGGAGGGGAAGATGAATCCGTCCTTGGCATCGACGCCGTTTTTCGCGACTTCGGTCACCCCGGCGTCAAAGACGGCCTTTAAAAAAGCATTGCCGTAATCGAAGAAATAGGTGCCGCGCCCGGAAAGGGTCTTGATCAGATCGAAGTGCCGGCGGAGACTTTTGTCTACCAACGCCCTGAACCGGGTCCGGTCGGTCGCCAGAAGCCGGGTCCGCTCTTCGAAATCGATCCCCTGTGGGCAGTAGCCGCCGTCGTAGGCCACGTGGCAGGAGGTCTGGTCGGAGAGCAGATCCACGTGGATCTTCTTCTCGGCGATATGGGAGAGAAGGTCCACGACATTTCCGTAATAGGCCACGGAAAGCGGTTTTTTCTCCTTTAACGCCGTATCCACGGCCGCAAAGATTTCCGATAGATCCGCCGAAACCATGTCCACCCACCCCTGGGCTTTCCGGGTCTGGATGCGCGAGGGATCGACTTCTGCGGTGACGGAAACCGCTCCGGCGATTTTCGCCGCCTTGGGCTGGGCCCCGCTCATGCCGCCCAGGCCCGAAGAGACGAAGAGCAACCCCTCGAGGTTTCCGCCGGCCGGCACGTGGCACTTCTTTCGGCCGGCATTGAGCAGGGTCGTGTAGGTGCCGTGGACGATGCCCTGGGGTCCGATGTACATCCATCCGCCGGCGGTCATCTGGCCGTAGGAGGAGACCCCCATCTGGGCCGCGATTTCCCAGTCATCGGGGTTGTCGTAGAGTCCCACCATCAGGCCGTTGGTGATGATCACCCGCGGATCGCGGGGGCCGGACTTGAAAAGCCCCAGGGGGTGTCCGGAGTGCATCACCAGGGTCTGCTCCTCGGTGAGGGCTTCCAGGTACTTTTTGATGAGGCGGAACTGCATCCAGTTCTGGCAGACGCTGCCGGTCTCGCCGTAGGTGACGAGTTCGTAGGGATAAAGGGCCACATCGAAGTCCAGATTGTTATCGATCATCAACTGGAAAGCCTTGCCGGCCAGGCATCGGCCCGTGTAGGTTTCCACGGGTCGGGCCTTGATCCTGCCGGCGGGCCGGAACCGGTAGCCGTAAATGCGGCCGCGGGTCTTCAACTCGTCAAGGAATTCGGGAATCAGGGCCGCGTGGTGCTTTTCCGGGATGTAGCGAAGGGCGTTTTTCAGGGCCACCTCGGTCTGGGCCCGACTCAACCGGAACCCCCGGTTCGGGGCCCGACGGATGCCTTCGACAATGGCCGGCATTTCCGGCAGTCCCGGGTCCAGTTGGATGGTCATGGCCTCGGAAATCTCTTTATTGGTCAACATTGGACCTCCTTTTGAACTAATTCAACGGGCCGGTAACCGTTTCCACGGCTTCGATGAGGCGGCCGGAAGCGATCAATGCCCTCACGGTTTCGATGTCCCGGGCCAGGAAGCGGTCGCGGTCCAGGTGGGAAACCGATTGCCGGATGAGTTCGTAGGCCTTCCACGTCCCTTCGCCGGGCTTCATGTTGGTGAAGAGATCCATGGCTTGGGCCCCGCAAAGCAGCTCGATCGCCAGCACGTTTTCGGTGTTTCGGACAATCTCACGGGCTTTGAGGGCCGCGATGGAGCCCATGGACACGTGGTCCTCCTTGTTGGCCGAGGTGGGGATCGAATCCACCGTGGCCGGATGGGCCAGGACCTTGTTTTCCGAGACCAGGGCCGCCGCCGTGTACTGAGCGATCATGAACCCGGAATTGAGCCCGCCTTCGCTCACCAGAAAGGCCGGCAGGCCGCTCAGCATGGGATTGACCAGACGCTCGATACGGCGTTCGGAGATGTTGGCGAGCTCCGCCGCGGCAATCCCCAGAAAATCCATGGCAAGCCCCACGGGCTGGCCGTGAAAGTTCCCGCCAAGGAGAAAATCTTCATTTTCGTAGAAGAAGAGCGGGTTGTTGGTGGATGCGTTGATTTCCGTTTCCACCACCTTGCGGGCGTACCGGATGGCGTCGTGGCTAGCGCCGTGCACCTGGGGCGAACAGCGCAGGGTATAGGCATCCTGCACCCGCGAGCAGTCCTTGTGGGAAGTGATGATCTCGCTGTTTTGCGTGATGCGCAACATGTTGTCGGCGGCGGCGGCCTGCCCTGGATGCGGCCGGACCTGCTGGATCCGCGGATTGAACTCGGTGCGGCTGCCCATCAGAACCTCGAGGCTCATGGAGGCGGCGATATCGGTGTGTTTGCAGAGCCGCTCGGCGTCGTAGACGGCGAGCGCGCCGATGCCGGTCATCACCTGAGTGCCGTTCACGAGCGCAAGTCCTTCGGCCGACTCCAGCTCGATCGGAGATAGCCCGACGGCCTTCAGGGC
>JBJKPT010000450.1:0-3294 GCA_046706045.1 Desulfobacterales bacterium | reverse complement strand
TTTCCGGGGAAGAGGCGGCCCTTTCCGGCGTCTACGCGGCCAACAGCACGGACCGGATGGTCTGCTTCTCCCGGAAAGAAAAAATCGCTCTTTTCCGTGCGCTCCGGGAGGCGATTCCGGCCCATCGACACCGGATCCGGATCTTTACGCCGATTTCCTCCCTCGAAGCCCTCATCCGCCAGTACGACGGACATCCCGAGGCGGCGGCATCCTGCCGCGGGGGGATGGATTTCTTCTTTGTCGCGGCCGGTTCGGGCGACTTTTTCCCTTGCGGATTCCGGGGGCAGGAAGGGCGCCCCGTCGCCGCGTTTCCTCCCCGCCGTCCGGATTCCGCCCGGTGCAGGGCCTGCGACTGGGAGTGTTTCCGGGACCCTTCGGAGCTTGCGTCCCCGGCCGGCGACCTCCTGCACAGGCCGGGCCGTCTTGCGCGGAAACTGATCCGGCGGCCCCGATCCCTTTTTACCTGGTGGCAGGATCTTCGGTATTATGCCGCCTGTGATTTTTTTGACGGCAGAATCCCCCCCGACTTCCGGAAGCTCTCCCGGTTCGCGCCGGATACCCGAACGCCCGGAACCTCGGACCGCCGCCGCCACGGCATGCGCCACCGGACTCATCCACGGATCCTCGAACCGGGCCCGAGGCAACGGGGTTGCCCATGACCCAAGCGCTGCCCCATATCGGCCGATGGCTTCAGAGCTTCGAAACCGCCCACGCCTATTCGATCTATGCCGTGATCTTTTTTCTGGCCTTCGCCGAAGGGCCGTGGCTGTCGCTCATTTCCGGCGCTCTCCTAAGGCTCGGGGTCCTTCGCTTTCCGCCCGCGTGCACGGCCCTTATCGCCGGCGACCTGATGGGGGACGCCGCATGGTATTTCATCGGCCGGCGTTTCGGCCATCGGTTTATCGCGAAGTACGGAAAATTTTTCAAGATCACCGAGAGCGGTGTCGAACGGGTGACGGGGCGCTTCCATCGCTACAAGCATTCCGTGTTATTCCTCTCCAAGATATCCTACGGTTTCGGCTTTTCGCTGGTCACCCTCATGACGGCGGGCCTGGTCGGCATTCCTTTCCACCGATACATGCTGGTCAACCTGCTCGGTGAGTTCGTTTGGATAAGCCTGCTTCTGGGCATCGGGTACTTCTTCAGCCATCTTTTCATCACGGTCCACGGCATCCTGGGGCGGATGTCCATCCTCGCGGCCACCATCGTGTCGGCCACGATTGCATTCCGGTATTGGAAATATCTCTGCGGTCGCGCGGATGGTCCGGATGGGCCGAACCCCGACACCCCGTATTTGGCCTATTGCCATGATATCGATCGTATTTCCCACGTTAAACGAAGAGAAAGTGATCGGCCGGTCGCTTTTGGCCCTGAAATCCGGTGTCACCATCCCTTGCGAACTCATCGTTTCCGATGGTGGCAGCACCGACAAGACCGTTGACATCGCCCGGCAATGGGCGGACCGCATCGTGATCCATGCCGGGATCGGCCGCCAGACGATCGCGGCCGGTCGAAACAGCGGCGCTTCCGCCGCCACGGGGGAATTCCTGGTCTTCATGGACGCCGACAGCCGTATCGAAGATCCGGACGCTTTCTTTGCCGAGGCCCTGAGGCAGTTCGAAACGCATCCGGGGCTCGTGGCGTTGACCGCCAAGGTCCGCGTTTATCCGGAAGACGAAACGCTCATGGACCGCGTGGTGTTTGCGATCCTGTCGTTCACCGTCGGCATCCTCAACAATATTTTTCATCGCGGCGAATCGCTCGGTGAATTTCAAATGGTGAGAAAAGACGTCTTCGATGGAATCGGCGGCTTTCGGACCGATCTGGTGACCCGGGAGGACGCCGACATGTTCCTGCGTCTGTCCCGGGTCGGCCGGACAAGGCTCGACCCGAAGCTTGCCGTTTATCACTCCGGCCGGAGGGCGCACCGCCTCGGTTGGCCGAAGCTTCTTTGGGACTGGGCGGTGAATACGATCTGGGTGACCCTCTTTGATAGAGCGTTCGCCAGGGAATGGCGGGTCATCCGGTAGGGGGCATGAATGAAAGCATCGATTGTCATTCCGGCGTTCAACGAGGAAGCCTCCCTGGGTCGAACCATCGAATCGGCGCTGGCCCAGGAGTACCCGGACTTTGAAGTGATCGTGGTCAACAATGCCAGCACGGATCGGACCGAAACGATCGCCAGGGGTTTTCCGGGTGTTGCCGTCGTCAACGAATTCCGAAAAGGCCTTCTTTGGGCCCGTGAAGCCGGCAGGCGGACAGCCTCCGGAGCCCTCATCGCCAACATGGACGCGGATTGCCTTCCGGACCGCGACTGGCTCTCAAAAGGGGTGGGCTATTTTGACGATCCGGGGGTTTCGGCCATCAGCGGGCCTTATGACTATCATGACAGCGGCCCGGTGTTCAGATCCTTGTCCCTCTGCACCCAGATGACCGTCTACCGGCTGGCGTCGACGGTCGTGCAGATGCCCGGGATACGGGCCGGCGCCGTTCTGATCGGCGGAAACAACCTGATCCGCGCCGAAGCGCTGAGGAAAGCCGGCGGCTACAACACGGCGCTCACGTTTTACGGCGAAGACACGGATACCGCGAAGCGGGTATCAAGGTACGGCAAGGTGATCTTCACCAACCGGCTCGCGATGAAGACGTCCGCCAGGCGCTTCAAAAACGAAGGCATCATCCGCCTTGAACTGAAGTACTTAAAATATTTCTTCCAGGCGATCACGGCAAACGGCAACGCGGCGAACCCCTGATCCCCGCGGCGGTCACGGCTTCTCGTAGCGATTCGGAGCACGGGATTCTTCACGTTGCTCGATTCTCAAGACATTACGGTAATTCCAATGGTTGCATTCACGTTCGGACCCCGGCGTCAGTGCCAAGCCGTTCACCCTAGCGGGTGGGGTCGGTCTTCGGTCCCGGGATGAAACCCGTTGGAATCGCGCTGGGTCTGCCATCGACGATGTTAGAATCGTATGAAATTAGCGTCCTTTCCTAAAGCCTGCCCGCCCTGCGTCGATAATACCAGCGAAAATTCAGGAAATCCCAACGAGACGGCCCAGAACATGGCCGGCCTCATCAGAGGACACGGTAAATAGTGTCCGTCCCAGGATCGGCAATTTTGCGTGAGGTCAAGGCGGACGAATGATTGGAAACGTAGGAATAGCGCGGCTATTTCGAGGATTCCAATCGAACGGCCAACGCAGAAATCGCGTAAAAGGGCCATTTTGGGATGGACACTCAGTCAAATCGGCAATCCCATGGGTTTCGAATGTTGAGGATTTAAAATGGCCGAAA
>JBJKPT010000449.1:0-3683 GCA_046706045.1 Desulfobacterales bacterium | reverse complement strand
TCCTTGTTGCGCAGATCGATGCGCCGGATCTTCCCGCTGACGGTTTTGGGAAGCGCTTCCACGAACTCGATCCGGCGCGGGTACTTGTAGGGTGCGGTCACTTTTTTCACATGATCCTGAAGTTCTTTGACCAGGGCGTCGCTTCCCTTGTAGCCGGGGGCGAGGATGACAAAGGCCTTCACCACTTCGCCGCGGGTCTCGTCCGGACTGGACACCACGGCGGATTCGGCCACGGCCGGGTGTTCGATCAGTGCGCTTTCGACCTCGAAGGGACCGATCCGGTATCCGGA
Source organism: Desulfobacterales bacterium (assembly GCA_046706045.1). Classification (GTDB taxonomy): domain Bacteria; phylum Desulfobacterota; class Desulfobacteria; order Desulfobacterales; family JBDRRP01; genus JBJKPT01. The sequence goes on along the minus strand of JBJKPT010000449.1, from coordinate 3,393 downwards.
GGTCAAGATGACGTCGTCGGCCCGGCCGACGAACCAGAAGTATCCGTCTTCGTCCACCATGGCCCGGTCGCCGGTGAGGTACCAATCCCCCCGATAGACCGAGGCGGTCCGGTCCGGCTCCTTCCAGTATTCCTTGAACAGCCCGACGGGCCGGTTCGGTTTCACGCGGATCGCGATGTCGCCCTCGGCATTGGGCGGCAGGATATTGCCGTCGTCGTCGATGACCTTGAGGTCGAAGCCCGGGGTGGGTTTGCCCATGGAGCCGAACTTGGGTTTCAGGCAGGGGAAACTTCCGCAGAGCAGCACGGTCTCGGTCTGGCCGTAGCCGTCACGGATGGTGCACCCCGTTGCTTTCTTCCAGACCTCGATGATCTCGGGGTTGAGCGGCTCGCCGGCTCCGACGCAGTGACGAAGGGTCGGAAAGCGGTACTTCTTTAAATCCTGCAGCACGAGCATCCGATAGATGGTCGGCGCCCCGCACATGGTCGTGACCGGGTATCGGGAAAGCAGTTCGAGGGTTTTGGCCGGATCGAACCGGTCGGTATGGTGGATGAACTGGGCCGCGCCCATGCTCCAGGGACCGAAGTAGCTCGACCAGGCGGCCTTTGCCCAGCCCGTGTCCGAGATGTTCCAGTGCATGTCCTCCGGTTTCAGATCGAGCCAGTACCGGCCCGTGACCCGATGGCCGATGGGATAGGTGGCATGGGTATGCAGCGCCATTTTGGGAAATCCGGTGGTGCCCGAGGTGAAGTAGACGATGCAGTTGTCGTCGCTGCGGGTTTTGGCCGTTTTAAAATCCACCGGGGCCTTGTTCACGGCGTCGGTATAGAAAATCCACCCGTTGCGGGGTTCGGAGATGACGATCTTCGTCTTCATGGTGGGGCACTTGCCGGCCACCTCGTCGAAGCGGGCGGCGATTTGCGGGGTGGTGATGATGGCCACGGCTTCGGCCGTGTTGGCCCGGTACTGGATGTCCTTTGCCGTCAACTGCGTGGTGCCGGGCGCGATCACGGCCCCCATCCGGATGCAGGCGGTAAAGGCTTCCCACCATTCGATGTTTCGGGGCAGGATCACGAGCACGACATCGCCCTTGCCGATGCCCCGCTTGGTCAGCACGTTGGCGAGCCGCTTGGAGGCGTCACGGATGTCGGCAAAGGTCTTTCGGATCTCTGCCCCGTGGTCATCGACCCAAAGCATCGCAAGCTTTTTGGGATCCTGTGCCCACTTGTCGATGGCCTCGCCGGCAAAATTGTAAAATTCCGGCACTTCCCATTTGAAGTTGGCGTATTCCTTGTCGTAATCTGCCATGTTGAACTGAGTGGTTGCCGTCACTGCCATTCTCCTTTCAACCGTTCGAGTAACTGCCCTGCCCGGAAATCTGCGCATCCGGGCCCAAACGACCCGACGAATTCGAACTAATGACCATCATTTACTGAATGGTGTTTAATCAAAAAGCCACGAAAAAACAATCACCGGACGATTGATTTTCCCCTCGGGGGTTCGACCGATGCGACGATCGCGGATTGCTTAAAAAATATGGGCTCACAAGCCGCAATCATGGGGGCCCGTCGGCCGCCAACGGTCGTTGCAGGCTCGCGGTGTACCGGGAATCGCCGCCGCTTCCTGTCTTTTCCGCCGTACGCCGAAGGGGTCCATCGCTGGGGGCTTCGGATCCGAAGCTTCCCTTTTTTTATCGCTCCCGGTCGGCGATGTCCAGAAACACTTTTCGTATTTGGAAGAGCCGCCACAATCGCTGTTGACAACGGATCGAGGGTGCGGCTATTATGACCGAGCGCTCGTTCGGAAATAATCGTTTAAACCCCGTTCGCACGGGGGTAAGAAGGTCATGAAAGCCGCCAACGCCAAAAGCACCAAAGACGTCCCGACACAGATCAAGAACCCGGCCTTGATCGAGATGCGACGCCGCCAGATCATCGACGCCGCCGTGGAGCTGTTCATCGAAAACGGTTTCCACAAGACCACCACACGCCAGATCGCCCGGGCCGCCATCATCTCCATCGGGTCGTTGTATGAGTACGTGGCGTCCAAGGAAGACATCCTCTACTTGGTCTGCGATGCCATCCACGCCGAGATTCAGCGCGGGGTCTCGGAGGCCATGCAGCGGGTGAAGAACGGACGGCGCTCCCTGGCCGAGGTCATTCGGGAATATTTTCTCGTCTGCAACCGGATGAACGACCACATCCTCCTGATCTACCAGGAAACCCAGTCCCTGCCGTCCCAGTGGCGCAAACGCGTGCTGGAAAACGAGGTGCGCATCACGGGGCTTTTCATGGAGGTGCTCGCCCAACTGGCGGCTTCCGGCGAATTGCCCGCTTTGGATGCCCGGTTTTTGGAACTGGCGGCCCACAACATCACCGTGCTGGGCCACATGTGGACCTTCCGGCGCTGGTTTTTGGCTCGCCATTACAGCATCGAAGACTATATCGCCATGCAGACGGAATTTGTTCTCGGCTTATGCACCGGCGCCGGCACGAACCGTTCGCGGTAGTTGACTCCAGCGCTTCGGCACGCTTTCCGCCGGATCCTCCGACCGAAGACACCGCACGAATCGTTGCCGTCATGCGCCATACCCATGGGGAAACCCATCACGTGCCCATCCACGGATCGGCCCGTTTTCGCGCGCTCGCCTCGTTCGTCAAACGCGGAAACCGCGCAAAAGAACCATTTGCGGACAGGCAACACCAAGGAGGAGACCAATATGGAAGTTGAGGTATACCAACCCCGGCATCCCATCCGGGTCGTGACGGCGACGTCCTTGTTCGACGGGCACGACGCTTCCATCAACATTTTCCGTCGGATCCTGCAAAGCACCGGGGTGGAAGTGATCCACCTGGGGCACAACCGCTCGGTGCAGGAAATCGTCGATGCCGCGGTGGAAGAGGACGTCCAGGGCATCGCCGTCTCCAGCTACCAGGGCGGCCACATGGAATTTTTCAAGTACATGGTGGACATGCTGCGGGAGCGAAACGCCGCCCACATCCGGGTTTTCGGCGGCGGCGGCGGCGTGATCGTGCCCGAAGAAATCCGGGAGTTGGAGGAATACGGCGTCACCCGGATTTACTCGCCCGAAGACGGCGCCCGGATGGGGCTCCAGGGCATTATCAACCACATGGTCGGCGAGATGGATGCCATGGAGCCTGCGGACTTGCCGCCGGATCTCGCCGGCCTGGCACCGGAAAACAAGCTTCTGGTCGCCCGGCTGATCTCGGCCGTGGAACAGACCAAGCTCCGGGGAAACGGGCACATCGAGAACCTCCGGGCCGAGCTGTCCAAAAGGATCGCCGATCGCCGGGTACCGGTGGTGGGCATCACCGGAACGGGCGGCGCCGGCAAGTCCTCCTTGACCGACGAATTGATCCAGCGCCTGCTCCT
>JBJKPT010000448.1:0-1544 GCA_046706045.1 Desulfobacterales bacterium | reverse complement strand
GAGGTAGTTGATTTCCTCTGGCCGACCGGGGACCGCGGGGGTGCCGGCCGCCACCCGGAAGGGTTCCTCGGGCAGGGGGTCGGCGGCGAGGTAGGCCGAAAGCGCGTCATCGCTTAAAAGACCGTGGACGATGCCGTTATCGGCAAGCAGGCGCTTGATCGCTTCCAGGGAAACACCGTGAACCCGTCCGCCGGAAGGGACCAGGTAGGCGAAAAGGATATCTTCGGAAACCACAAGGTTCAATTCGAGGCCGTTTGGTCTTTCCGATGGATCCGGAGCGTCGACTCCGGAAGGCGCCGCCGGAGACCCGGGGATGCCGGGGGATGTGCCGTTCAGGATGGCCGACACCAGCTCCGGGGTCAAAAGCCCCATGGAGACCATCACCCGGCCGATGGGCAGGTGCACCTTGGTGCGCTTGTAGACGGCGATCTGGATTTGGAGCGCACGGATGAGGTCCTGCTGCGAGATGAATTTTCCCGCAACCGCAATTTCACCGAATCGTTGATCCGCACCGCGTTCCTCGGCCATGAGCCACCCTCACCGGCAACGCCCCTCCCCCTGATGATCGTATCGGCACATCCCAGCAAAACGTAAATCAGTTTTTGTCTTCCCCGGGGACCTCGGCACGGGGATCAATGGCCGCGACCACCTGAGAGGTGCTTCTCATGGGCACGAATCCGACCTGCTCGTCCACGGGAACGAGCCTGATCCGCTCTTTCTTTCTCAGGAAAACCGTGACCACGGCGTAGCCTCCGCCGGCAAGGCCGGAGTAGGCAAAAAAACCATTGGGATTTTTCATCGCGGTCATGACGAGCGAGGCTGCGATCGGCCCGATGCTGGCCCCGATGCCGTAACAAAGCAGGAGCGCGGAACTGACCGGCACCACATCCCGGGGTTCAAAGACATCATGGGCACGGGCCATCGCCACGGGGTAGATGGCAAAAATCAATCCTCCGAACATCCCCATTACCGGGAGCAGCACGGCGAAAGAGAACCCCGACACCAGGATCACGACCGCGCTGACGGCGGCGACGAAAAATGCCAGGATGCCGAGGATCCGCGTTCGGTCAAAACGGTCCGAGGCGCTGCCGACCGGCCATTGAAACAGAAATCCGCCGAAAATGGTGACGGCCATGAACCACCCCACCTGGGAAACCGTCAGGCCGATCTGGTGCCCGAATACCGGCCCCATGGCATAAAAAGCGCTGTTGATGAGCCCTGAGGTGAGGCACCCCAACATGCCCAGGGGCGCACGGCGAAACAGGGCGACCAGGTCGAACCGGATGGTCTCCGGCAACTCGGGGTGGATCGATTCGGTCACCGCGATCGGCACCACGGACAGGGCCAGAAGAATGCCGATCACGAAAAAAAGACTGGGCCCCTTCACATTGCCCCCGATCAAGAGCAACTGCCCGATCGCAAGCCCCAGGTAAGTGAGCACCATGTACACCGCGAATACCCGGCCTCGGGCATCGGGCACGGTGCACCCGTTCAGCCAACTCTCGATGACCATGTAAAGACCGATCTGGGAGACGCCCGTGATC